>CAYWMF010000313.1:0-2153 GCA_964459175.1 uncultured Oscillospiraceae bacterium | reverse complement strand
GGCTTAATATTAACGTATATTCAATATCCTTTTTGCATTTTCACCGCAAATAATTTTGATTGTCTTTTCATCAAGACCACAGCGTCTCAAAGTCTTGAGCTCGTTGCCCGCATGGCTCCACGGTGAGTCGGAGCCGAACAAGATTTTGTCCGCACCGTGCTTTTTGACTATTTTGCAAAACATTTCGGCACCGTAATATTCGAAGCCCATCGAGGTGTCGAAATAAATGTTTTTGCCGCAAAGCTTGTCGTAAACCTCGTCCCACTGGGCGTGACCGCCCAAATGCGCCGCAACCATTACGCCGCCTCTCAGCTCGTCGGCAATGTGAGCGAATATCGCGGGATTGCTCTTGTATGGCGCGTCCATGCCGTTATCGGCGCCAGCGTGGTGCAGAATAATCAGTCCTTTTGAAAAGGCGTAATCGTAAATTTTGAGCATTTCCGGGCTGTCCGGTATAAAATCCTGGTATTCGGCGTGAAGCTTTATTCCCTTTAAGCCCAGCGAGGTGACAAAGTCGATGTCCTGTTTGTAGGTTCCGCTGTTGGGATATATACTGCCCAACGCGATTATGCGTTCGCCGTTCACACTTGCCGCCCATTCGTTGAGTGTTTTTATTTGTGTTGGCTTGGTTACGATAGGGGCTATGACGGATTTGTCAATATTCCATTCGTCCATGCGGCGGATAAGGCTTGCTATCGTGCCGTCACGCACCGGCTCAAGCTTTACTTTGAGGTTGCTCACCAGTACGCCGATAGCTCTTTCGGCCAGCGTGTCGGGAAAAGCGTGGGTGTGAAAATCAATAATCATATGTTTTTCCTCAAAACAAAAGCTGTATCGTGGCTGTGAACCCGATACAGCTTTTAAATTATGTTATTATTTTACGGTAAGAGGAGAAACGTATTCGTACTCCGGAGCGTATTCGATCTGCATGGTGTCAAAGGTTGCTTCCAGTCTTTCGGAAAAGTCGTTGGAGTAGTATTCACCAAGGTAGGTGTAGGCGTTTTCACTGATATAGTCGGCTTCAAGCGGCATTCTCTTGATGATGTGATAGCCGTAAGGAGTTTCGACCAGACCGCTTACCTCGCCCTCTGCCAGTGCAAAGGAAGCATCCTCATATGCCTGAACCATTGTGCCGGAGGTGAAGTAGTAGCCGTGCTCGCCATAGGTGGACATGCCGGGGTCGTCGTTGCATTCCTCAACCAGCGCCATGAAATCCTCACCGTTGTTAACTCTTTCGAGAACAGCCTCTGCCTCTGCTTTTGCGGCGACCTTGCCGGCTTCGACAGCGGCGGCCTTTTCCTCATCGGTGCCCTCGGTGGGCTCGTCGGGGAACTTGATAAGTATTTGCTGGGTTCTTACATAGCCATTCTCGGTGAGAACCTGAAGCATTTCCTCGGGTGTGAGAGCCAGAGGTGCGTTTTCATCGAAATACAGGTGGTTGAACAGCTTGTTGGCAATGGTGTAAAGCGAGAGAGTGTAGCGGTAAAGCGAATCGGTGTAGTAGGACTCAACCAACGCCTGCTCATAGGCATTTTCGCTGCCCTCGACGTTCATTGTGTCAATGGTGGACTGAACGTTTTGGTCGATAGTTGTCTGTTCTTCCTCGGTGAGAGGCAGGTTGTATTTAACCGCCATCAGCTGATATGCGGTGGTCTGCTTAACATAGGTCAAAGCATCGTTTGCAAGAATTGCAACGTCCTCATCGGTCAAGCGGCTTTCCTCTGCGGCCGCGTCGGTCCACAGTGTATCGTCGCCGTTATCCATCATCTTTTTGATGTTAAGGTAGGGGTATCTGAACTCTTCGAGAGTAACCGGTATACCGTTTATCTTAAAAAGATATTCGGGAACCAGCTTTTCGCCGTCTTTGTCGATATAGCCGGCTTGCTCTGTGCCGGGCTTGTAGTAGTTAACCGCGTTGATGTCAATGTCGGAAAGGTCAAAGGGCTCGGCGGTGTTTTCTTCGCCGTTGGTGTTTGCATCGTCGCCGGTGTTAATTTCGTCGTCGTTGTTGTCCTTGGGCTGTTCCTGAACGCAAGCAGTCAGCATGGAAAGCATCATAACGGCGCAAAGCAACAATGCTGCTAATGTAGTAAACTTCTTGTTCATAATTTTCTCCGTTCTGCTTAAAGCATATTATTTGACAAGTGCCAATT
>CAYWMF010000312.1:0-2153 GCA_964459175.1 uncultured Oscillospiraceae bacterium | reverse complement strand
TTTTTAACAAAAGTTTACAGTAATATCTTTGAGCAAAGCGCGCAAAATATCTGTGTAAAGCCACAAAGCGATTACTTAACGCAAAGCCGTTAGGTAAAAGCCGACGGCTTTGCAAGAACTGTGAAATAAAGCGGTTCAAATTAAAAATCAAGGAGAAATTTATTATGAACACTAAGAGACTCGTTCCCGATGCAAAGGAAGCAATGGATAAGTTTAAAATGGAAGCCGCCGGCGAAGTCGGCGTAAACCTCAAGCAGGGCTACAACGGCGACCTCACCGCCAAGCAGGCCGGCTCCGTCGGCGGTCAGATGGTTAAAAAGATGATTCAGAACGCCGAAAACGCCATGAAAAACGGCTATCAGCAGTAACCTGCGGGTTATCGCTGCTCAAAACGCAATATAATCTTAGCAAAACCCGCCCGGGCAGCAGCTCGGGCGGGTTTGCCCTTAATTACGCGGTTTGTATGGATTTTTTCGTTTTATACGTTTCATATGGATAATAAAATCAACATTAAAGCTCGCAAATTTTATGTGAAATATCCGGTTATCTGTAGGGCAGTTCGGTTTTAGATATACATCTATTCTACCATAGGAGGTTCTTTTTTTCAATGTCCGTTTTTAACGGACCTGTGCATTGCTGCTCCCGGGATAATGTTTTCAATAATAAGTTGCTTGGAGTTTAACACCTCATCTGTCACTTCCGTGCCCTTCTGAGCATAAGAAATATCCTCACCCCGGCGCTTTTAGCGCGTAGAGGGGAAGGTTTCAAGAGGTGGATTTTGCCTTTGCAAAACCTACACAATTGCGCATTGGAATAGCGCCACCGGCGCATAAAATAAAAGACCCTATAATGGTGATTTTCCGATAAAAATTACCGTTATCGCTAATTACACATCGCGAATCTCCTTGTTCGGCACGCAAATCCGACAAATTTTTGAAATTTTTTTCGTGTGATTTCGACAATATATGGCGGCACAACTGTTCAATTCACATTGTTTTACATGGCATTATTTGGCTATTTTTACAAATTTTGGTAAATAATGGAAAATAATTAAAAAAACTATTGACAATTACTGTTAAAATATGGTATTATATATGTGCAAGAAAAAAAGAGCCGACGAAAAACGGCTCGTAAAAACAGAAAGGGTAAAAAAATGACTGCGAAAAATAAGATCAGATTGTTCATTTACGACACCTCAAACGAATTTCGCCTGAATACTACGCTGGATTTGGAGCGGCGCGGCTACGAAGTTACGGGTAATTCCGGCGATGCCGGCGACACGATAACGCGCGTGTGCCATAATCCGCCGGATTTGCTGATACTCAACATTTGGTTTACGGCGGGCAATGAGCTCAGCATCATCACCGAGCTGGCTAAGAGGCTGGACTGCCGCATGCCAAAAACGATTCTTATAACCGGCGTGGATAATCGCCGCCTCATCGACCGCGCTTACGACGAGGGCATATCGACCTGTCTATTGCGGCCGTATAGCATCGACACACTGTGCGAACGCATAAATCGAACCGTTTACATAGAAAAAGGCGAGGATTTCAATCTTGAATCACACGTTACCAAAATCATTCATCAGATCGGCGTTCCGGCACACATAAAGGGCTATCAATATCTGCGTACCGCAATAATGATGGTGGCAAACAATAATCAGATTATCAACGAGGTTACCAAGACACTTTACCCGACCATCGCGCGGGAATACGATACCACTTCGTCGCGGGTGGAGCGCGCCATACGCCATGCAATCGAGGTTGCCTGGGATAGGGGAGATGTTGAGGTGCTGGATTCGTTTTTCGGCTATACCGTCCATAAAAATAAGGGTAAGCCCACGAATTCGGAGTTCATCGCCATGATAGCCGATAATTTGCGGCTGAAAATGCAGTTCAGAGTGACCGACGGCAAGATTTCGTAGAGAGAAAGCCCGAAATCGGGAGAAGGATAAACATGGAGAGGTTTGATCTCGGAATAAGATTCAATGCGCATTGCGAATTAGAGAAGCGGCTTTAGCGCGTCAAGCGGAAGGCTTCGATTGAAATGACAAAAGGCGGCGCACTTCGCGATACAGCCGAACTTTATTTCTTTTTTGTAAATTTACGTGCTTTTCTCTTGCTTTTTTGACTAAAAAATGTATAATATATTTG
>CAYWMF010000311.1:0-2159 GCA_964459175.1 uncultured Oscillospiraceae bacterium | reverse complement strand
TGATACGGTAGGCCATTGACATATAGCCGTCCGACTCGCGGCGCAGGCGGTAAAGATTGTCAAGGTTGCTGAGTGCGCTGATTGTGCCGTTGGAGTAGTTGGTAATAAATGTCATGATGCAGGAATCCCATTGCCAAACGGTATTAACGCCCGGCATGCAGGTAAGCTGAGGCTGCCAGCCGTCCTTGTCGATGTATTCGACGTTTTTGAACGCCAGCTCCCAGGTTTGATAATACAGCTCTTGCAGGTCGTCGCGATTTTTCAGTATCGGCACCGGCAAAGCGGCCTTGTCATAGATATATTTAACCATAAAAAAACCTCGTTATTGTGTAAGCTTGTAGCACAGCTTCATCAAGCTGTCGCCCATATGGACATTTTCGATGTGTACGTCGTTGTAGGTGGGGAGCTCCAGCTCCATGTTGGAAAAATTCCAAAAGCCGCGCACGCCGAGCCTTGCCAGCCGCTCGCACATAATGGGAGTTTCGCTTTTGGGCACGGTCATTACGGCGATATCGACGCGGTTCTTGCCGCAGAAGTCCTCCAGCTCGGAAATATCGGTTATCGGCAGTGAAAGCACCTTTTGACCGATGATTTCGGGGTTTTTGTCAAACAGACCGACAAGATTGACACCGCGATTTTTGAAAAGATGGTGAGAAGCAAGGGCGTGTCCCAGGTTGCCTATACCGACGATAACGGCGTTGTAGCTTTCGGTTACGCCGAGAATGCGTCCGATAGCCTCGTAGAGTGAGCGCACATTATAGCCGTAGCCCTGCTGGCCGAAGCCGCCGAAGCAGTTGAGATCCTGACGTATCTGGGAGGCGGTAAGCGACATGCGCGCCGCCAGCTCGCCGGAGGAAATGCGCACAATATCGCTTTTCAGCAATTCGCCCAGATAGCGGTAATAGCGCGGCAGACGGTTGATAACCGCCTTTGATATAGACTTTGTGGTATCGTTATCCATTATTTCTCCTTAAGAATTCAAAGCTTTTCGATAGTCTCCATTACGTAGTCCGCGAACTGCTCCGCGGTTGCGCCGGTTTCGCGGCCGGTCATAACCAGCTTCTTTTCCTCGAACATGCAGATGTCAAGCGCTTTTGCCAGCTTGTCCGACTGAGCCTGATAGCCTATATGGCTCAAAAGCAGTACAACCGCTCTCAGCATGGAGCAGGGGTCGGCATATTGTGCGCGGCCCTCCTTGACCATACGCGGTGCGGAGCCGTGGATAGCCTCGAACATTGCGTACTTTTTGCCGATATTGGCGCTGCCTGCCGTGCCGACGCCGCCCTGGAATTCAGCCGCCTCGTCGGTGATGATATCGCCGTAGAGATTAGGCAGAACAACAACCTGAAAATCGGTGCGGCGCTTGGGGTCGATGAGTTTTGCCGTCATAATATCGATATACCACTCGGTGGTACGGATTTCGGGATATTCGGCGGCAACCTTTTGGCAGAGATTGAGGAATTTACCGTCGGTGGTCTTTATAACATTGGCCTTGGTGACGATGGAAACGTGATCCTTGCCGTTTTTCTTGGCGTAATCATATGCAAGGCGCGCGATGCGGTCGGTGCCCTCGGTGGTGGTAACGACAAAATCCACCGCCAAATCGTCGTTTACGTGAACGCCCTGACTGCCGACGGCGTAGGCGCCCTCGGTATTTTCGCGGAAGAAGGTCCAGTCGATGCCCTGGTCGGGAACCTTGACGGGGCGCACATTGGCAAAAAGGTCAAGCTTTTTGCGCATTGCGACGTTTGCGCTTTCGATATTGGGCCAGCCGTCGCCCGCCTGAGGAGTTGTGGTCGGACCCTTGAGAATGACATGACATTTGTAAAGCTCTTCCATAACGTCGTCCGGAATAGCCTTGCCGCAAGCGGCGCGATTCTCGATGGTAAGTCCGTCGATAACCTTGAATTCAACCTTGCCCTTGGCCTTTTCGTCCTTGAGCAGATATTCCATAATTCTTTGAGCCTGCGCGGAAATAACCGGGCCGATGCCGTCGCCGCCGCATACGCCGATGATGATTTTATCAAGCTTTGCGTAATCGACGAATTCGGAATCCTTTTTGATATTTTCCGCACGGTCGAGCTGAGCGCTGACCAGCGCCTTGAATTTTTCCACCGCGTTTTCAATAGCGGCATTTTTCATTTCGGTTGTCATATATG
>CAYWMF010000310.1:0-2166 GCA_964459175.1 uncultured Oscillospiraceae bacterium | reverse complement strand
CTATTAAATACGGCGATGGCGAGCTTACCGGAGATTTTACCATAACCTCTAATGGCATGAACTGGACAATTACCGTTCCGTACAATGTAGACCTTGCAAAGTTGAAGCCGATTTACGAATTAGTTTCCGATACTTCGGAAACATATCAAAACATAAGAAATGCGTCAAAAACAACAACACGTGACAAAGCGGCATTGTATGCGAACGGTGATTATACAGATAAAACTGACGGAAATAAAGCCAGCAAAGCAAGACAAATAATCAGTTCCGACTCTGCCTTCGGCAGTGGTATCGCAGAGGGTAAAAACCAACTTCATATTTATCAGCCCCTTTCGATATATGAGGTCGTAAACATTGAAATCAAGCGTGCCGCTGAGCCTCAAGATGGTTTAATTAAAAATGTCGGCAACAAAATCCTTGATACAATCAGAACCGTCGATGGCGAGAAAGCGGTTCCGACAAATTATGCTCACTATGTTCTTTTGGCAAAAGACGAAGCAACAGTAAAGACCGCTATTGAAAAGGCAGCAATAAAAATCGCGGCACGTTATACCGGTATTGAATTTGTAAGTGTTGATGTTACCGACTTCATTGATTCCAAGCCCGGTGACGCTACAAGCAAAACCGGTATTGACGGTAGCTGTAATGTTGAAATCAAGCTTAAAAATACAAGCACCGATACTGTGGAAACCTTCAATATAACTAATTTGCAGATTCCCGCGGCACATTACCGTATTATCTTTGATTTCGGCGATCCTATTGTGCAGAATGCTGTGTCACCGTACAATAAAACGAGAATGAAAGCCGAGTTTATAAATGACCCTGACACATTTGGCGGCGCACGTATGAAGCTTTCCAGAGTGAATGACAGCACCGTGGGTGATAAAGGCGAATTCAACTTTGTGCTTAATTTTGACGGAAAGAATGGGCTTCCCACTATCGACCAGCTTGCCGATTACCAGGTAGTTGTATACAAAGCGAAAAATTCTTTAAAATTGAACTATCAGATATTCTATTATACCAATGCCAAAAAAAGCGGCGATCCCAATCAATTGATCGCAGATACAAATAACGCAGGCGAATGGGGCATATTTAAGTTCAATACATGGGCAAACAACGGCACTTATGCGGACCATATCTGGGGCGGCAAGGTAACAAAGCTGCGCTTCGATTTCATGCGTTACAGCCAGGATCTCGGCAGAACTACCGAGCTGGAGTATATTGCTCTGTTTGCAACCGACGCTGATGCGAAGGCATTTATCGCTGACCAGACACGCAAAAACGAAGAAAAGCAAATCGAGCTGCTCGGCGCACAGATAAGAGCCAATGAAGAAGAGGTTGCGCTCCGCTTCGGTGCTAAGGTTAATGTCGGCGCGAATGCGCTTGTTTCGGCAGTTACCGCAGATAAAAACACTTATACCGAGCTTGCACCGAAAACCGTGCTTAACGAGCTTAAGTTCGGTATGCTGATTGTTCCCGCACGAGCGCTGGGCGACAAAGAGCTAACCGTTGAAAATCTTACCGAAAACGAGGGCAAGTACTACATCGGCGAGGGCGAGAGTGCGGTTGAAGTTGCCGTTGTGCCTTGCAACAATATTTACGAAGCGAAAGCCGACAGTTTTATTTACACCGCGGTTGTGACGGATATCGGCGGAAATACAGGTGTTGAGCTGGTTGCACGTCCGTATATAACTTACAAGATCGGCGATACAACCCTGTATAAATACTACGATGCCATCACTCGTTCGTATGACGACGTAGCAGCAAAGCTTGGTGACGACAAGCATACAAATTGGGATAAGGACTGATTAATTCCCATTTGGTTTTGGCGGCCGATAACATGTGAATTTTCCTTACGGTCTCCGTGACACTTAATAACGGTTTCAGCAAGTAGTTGGTCTCCACTTGTTGAAATATATAGCAAACAGCCGAGCGAAAGCTCGGCTGTTTGCATGCTTGTGAAAAGATTTTGTTACGTAAAAATTCCACCTCATCCGTCACGGCGTAGCCGTGCCACCGCCGTAGCGCACAGTGGAGGTGTCGCACGGAGTGACTGGTGAGGTATTGACGCGACTGCCGCCCTCTTTTGAAGCCTCCCCTGTGTACGCAAATTACGTTGCTAAGGGTTGAGCATATTTCATATGCTCGGTGTCACACGGAGTGACC
>CAYWMF010000309.1:0-2180 GCA_964459175.1 uncultured Oscillospiraceae bacterium | reverse complement strand
GGGACATATTGTCCGGTCTTGCGGCAGTATTCGGCAATTCTCTTAGGCAGGTTGCCGGGAGCCATGAAGGCGCTGTCATCGGGATTGATGAAGCATTTGAACGGCTCGCTTGCCATAGCGGCATTGGAAAGCTCATCGTAGGTCGTTTTTTCACCCTCGCGCTCCCACTGGCGCTTGGATTCCTGTTCAAGCCAAAGACCCATAATATTTTTAAGGAAGCGGATGGTGTTACCGTAGCCGCCCTCGTTTGTGAAGTCATACTTTTCGGAGCCCTCGTTAATGATAGGCTCGGGAATTTCGGTGCCCATAAGAGACCAGGTGCCGCTGCTGATATATACAAAATCCTCTGTTTTGGACGGAACCGCAACAACCGCGGAAGCGGTATCATGTGCGCCGATATTGATAACCGTTGCATCAAGCGCGCCTATTTCGTCCTGAACTGCCTGAGAAAGCGGCGCAAGCTTGGTTCCGGGCTTGACAATTTTGCCCAGAAGCTTTGTGGGTATGCCGAATTTCTCGATAAGCTCGTACGACCAATCTCTGTTCTTGGCATCAAGCATCTGCGAGGTGGAAGCAATGGTATACTCGGTTGCCTTTTTGCCGGTAAGGAAATAATTGAGAAGGTCGGGTATAAACAGCATGCTTTCGGCGCGGTTGAGATACTCCTTATCGGCGCTGATAAGCTGATACAGGGTGTTGAAATTGATAAACTGTGTGCCGGTAATTCCGTAAACCTCGGAGCGCGGAACAGTCTTGAACGCATTTTCAAAATCGGCTGTGCGGCCGTCGCGATAATGATACGGATTTTCCATCAGCTGACCGTTTTTGTCGATCAAGCCGTAGTCAACGCCCCAGGTGTCAATGCCGATGCTTTTAATTCCGACATTATCATTAATGGTCTTTCTGATAGAGGTTTTAATTTCGTGGAAAATTCTGAGTATATCCCATCTGAATGTTCCGTTTACAAGAACCGGCTCGTTGGGAAAACGATGATTTTCTTCAAGGTGAAGCTTTTCACCGTCAAAGCTACCGATTATTCCGCGGCCGCTGGAAGCACCCAAATCGATAGCAAGCATTTTCAAATTAGCCATAGCAAATTCCTTTCGTTTTATATTATTTTATTTTTTCGTTTATAGCAAACAGTGCGTTTACAGCCGTTTCAAATGCCTCATAAGAAGAATTGTAGGTATATTTTCTCTTAAGTACCTCGTGCGCCGAAAGCTTATCAAGACCGTCGAACACCCTCAGATGCGGCTCGAGAGTAACATATGTAGGCTTTCCGCCGCGAAGCTCGCTAACCTCGCGCAGGGTTTCGTATACACCGCCTATACCCTCACCTGCCGGACATATATTATGCTCTGCGTCCGCGTCCTTTATGTGTATATATTCAATATAGTCCTTAACCAAATCAAACGAATACGGATAGGGCTGAGCGTTTGCCATAATAAAATTGCACATGTCGTAAACGGCGCGCATCTCTCCGCCGAATTCGCGCAAAATATCCAGGCAGTATTCCGGCTTTTCGCCGTATATGCTCTTTTCGTTTTCGTGGCAAAGCACCATACCGCGACGGTTTGCCTCGTCAAGCATACGGCGCAGGCGCTTCATAACCTCGGGACGATATCTGACAGGCTCCTCACCGTCGGGAATAAAGAAGCTGAATATTCTTATATTCTTGGTACCGAATATTTCGGCAAGATCAAGCACATGCTTGAATTCATCAAAATGCTTTTCGAAATCATCGGTAATATTGATTTTGCCTATGGGTGAGCCGATGGCAGAAACGCCGACGCCCTCCTCGTCAAGTATCTTTTTGTACTGAACAGCTTCATCGTTGGTGACACTCACAATGCCTTTTCCGTCAAGCTGGCGCGGCTCTATACAATAAACGCCCATTTTTTTCAAGCTCTGAGCCTGCTCACGAAAATCCTTGCAAATTTCGTCGCCGAAACCGCTAAAAATAAAATTCTTCATTTTTCGTATTAATATCCTTTCGCCATATTGAATTATTGCTGTTTTAATTATATCAAATAATTCGCCAAAATAAAAGAGGTTATAACACAAATTAATATTTTATTAACATAATTTGAAGCTATTTTTCGCCATTTGTTTTTTTGCGTTTTATTATTTGAGCTCGATCACGGTTACACCGCTGTCCCCCTCACCGTACATACCCATAC
>CAYWMF010000308.1:0-2185 GCA_964459175.1 uncultured Oscillospiraceae bacterium | reverse complement strand
GTACTGGTACGATAACCGCCCGTTTTTGGAAAATTGCCTGAACGACGGCTTTCTCAAGGCCCCCAACTGCAACGATATGAAATTCTATATCATGTGGGCTAATCATGACGCAAATTGCACTTGGGATAAGCGCAATTCCGATAAATACAATACCGCTGTTTGGCACGGCAAAGTGGACCGCGCTCAGTTCGAAACCATCGGCAGACGCTGGATAGAGCAGTATTTCACAAAGCCCAACTATTATCAAATCGACGGCAAGCCGGTTGTCAGCATTTACGACCTGAACAATTTCGTCGGCGGTCTCGGCGGCATAGAAAATGCCCAAAATGCGTTGGCTTGGCTGCAAAACGAGGCAATTAAATCGGGGCTTAACGGCGTGCATTTTCAATTCATACGCTGGGGCGGCTATCAGGAAAAAAATCTTTCCGGCGTTGACAGCGGCGTTACCGAAACCGGCGTAAAGCTTATCGAGGCGCTGGGCTTTAACTCGCTGACGCATTATCAATTCGCTCATTTTACCGGCATCGACCGCGATTATCTTGAAATTATGGCCGATGTTGAAAAGGAATGGGATAAAATGGTGCGCGAATATAAAATACCATATTATCCACATGTTTCCATCGGCTGGGACAATAACCCGCGCTTCAACAGCTTCCGCCCCGGCATTGTGGTTAATAACACGCCCGAGAATTTCGAAAAGGCGCTTCGCTCCGCCAAGGCTTTTGCCGATAAAACCGGCGTTAAGCTTATAACCATAAACAGCTGGAACGAATGGACCGAAAGCAGCTATCTCGAGCCGGACGATTTGTACGGCTACGGCTATCTCGAAGCGGTTAAAAAGGTATTTATGTAAACGAAAATCCCGCGGACTTCATATTTTGACGAAGTTCGCGGGATATTTTTTTATTTTGAAAGGTTTTGGCTTCGCTCGGCTTGTCTGTTCGAGCAAAACGATGATTGAAGAGCCTTGGTGTTGATGTAGTGCCGTTTTGTGCGAAGAATCGAACTAACGGTAGGGAAGAGGCTTGCTGCTCGCGGAATAAGATTCAATGCGCATTATAAAAACGCTACCGTTACTCAGCCTTTGCGGCGCGCGGCAAAGCCTTGCTTTCTCAGAGCTCAACCCAGCTGTAGGGCGTTTTCATGGCTTCCAAGCCCGCCGCACGTATTGCTATGACGTCTATTGTCTGTTCGGGCGCAACCGGAACAACGCCGGTGTCGAAGAACTTTATCAGCTCGTCCACAAACAGCGGAAAATATTGGGATTCGATATTGTATATTTCGGCCTTGTTTGTTTCGTCGGCCACCGTAATGCGGAAAGGAATCCAGTTTGTTTGATACATTTGCGCAATTCTGCCGTCAGCAAATTCAATTATCATAGCCGGGTGCTTTTCGTCACCGATGAACATTACGCGCTTTGCCCGTGCCTGCATAAGGCAGACAATGGGCTCGATTTGGTGGATGGAATAAATTTCAAACACACCGGGCCCTTCGCTGTAAATGCGGTTAATTTTGCTTTTGTCGATTTTTGCAAGCTCTGTGGTGAAGCGAAGCGCCGAGCTGGAAAAGCATTTGGTATCGTTCGCGGCGGCATGTGCAAAAATTCGTTCTGCTGTCGCCTTATCGGGTGCAAAGGTTTTGTCAACATATACCAATTTTTTCGATGCCAGCGGCTTTTGGCACAGCTCCTCGTGCATTTCGGGATTGTCGGGCGAAAGTACAATCAGCACATCGCTCTTTTCGATAACCTCGTCAATGCTGTCCAACAGCTCAACGCCATATTTTTGCGCCCATTCGCGGTTGGTCATTCCGCCGTCACGCGGACTGTCGATTTTACCGTAGGCATAAGCAACCTCATATCTTCCCCCGGACTGCTCCTTAAGCATTGCGGGGTAGTTGTTGGCGTGCCATTCGTCCAAAAAATAGTCTATAAATCCGACTTTTTTCATGTTTTTTCCTCCGATATATAATTTATTTGGTTTATAATATCATTCCTATTATAATAATTATAGTAAAAAATCCCGCCGATGTCAATACATCGACGGGATTATTAAAAAATATGGCATGCTTGCCGTCAAAAATGGCAGACAGCTATTTTGTCACGCTCCACAGCTTTTCCCATAAGGCCGCGGCATACGGATAACGGTCGATATATGCGCGGGTTTCGGCGGTTAATCCGCATTTT
>CAYWMF010000307.1:0-2186 GCA_964459175.1 uncultured Oscillospiraceae bacterium | reverse complement strand
CATTAAAAGGTGGTATTACCCATGAAAAAAATTACAAAAGCAGTTATCCCCGCGGCGGGCTTGGGAACCCGTATGTTACCGGCAGCGGCAGGCGTGCCCAAGGAAATCATGCCTATAGTTGACAAGCCCTCGATTCAATATCTGGTTGAGGAAGCTGTTGCGGCGGGAATAACCGATATTCTTATAATTACCAACCGCGGCAAGGAAGCCATCGAAAATTATTTCGATTATTCCGTTGAATACGAAAACAAGCTCACCGCTTCGGGCAAGCTTGAAATGCTCTCCAAGCAGAGAAAGGTTGCCGACCTTGCAAACATCTACTTCATCCGTCAAAAGGAGCCCAAGGGTCTGGGTCATGCGGTTCTGCGCGCAAAATCCTTTGTCGGCGACGAGCCTTTTATGGTTCTGTACGGCGACGACGTTATCGACGCCGAGGTTTCCACCACCAAGCGCATGGTTGATATATACAACAAGTACGGCATGTCGGTTGTCGGCGTGCAGGAAGTAAGCGACGAGCAGATTGTCAAGTATTGCTCGCTCAAGGTTGACAAGTGCGAGGACAGAATTTACAAGGTGTCCGACATGATCGAAAAGCCGCCGATAGAAAAGAAATATTCCAACCTTTCGATTCTGGGCAGAGCGCTTTTGACACCCGATATTTTCGAAATTCTCGAAAACACCGCGCCCGGTGCCGGCAATGAAATTCAGCTCACCGACGCTATGGCGGCTCAGGCAAGAATGGGCAAGGTTATGGCATACGAATACGAAGGCATTCGCCACGATATGGGCAGTAAGCTGGGCTTTTTGATGGCAAATGTCATGCTGGGCGTCAAAAATGACGAGGTCGGCGAGGAGTTCAGAAAATTCCTCAAGGTATTTACCAAAACCATCTGACGCCGAAAAAATATTTTAACGGAGGCTGTCATGACAGAACGTGTTTCCAAGGAAAATTACTATCTTGACATAGCGCAGACCGTCGCGCGACGCGGCACATGTCTGCGCAGAAAATACGGCGCCATTATCGTAAAAAACGACTCTATCGTTTCCACCGGTTATGCGGGCGCACCGCGCGGACGCAAAAACTGCTGTGATTTGGGCTATTGTCAGCGTGAAAAGATGAACATTCCGCGCGGTCAGCGCTACGAGCTGTGCCGCTCGGTTCACGCCGAGGCGAACGCTATAATTTCCGCCCCACGCGAAAGCATGCTGGGCGCGACGCTGTATCTGGCGGGAATAGAGGCCGCCACGGGCGAGCTGGTGCCGGACGGAAACTGCTGTCAAATGTGCAAAAAGATGGTAATCAACGCCGGAATCGAACGGGTTGTTGTGCGCAACACACCCGACGAATACACCGTTATCGACGTTGAAAGCTGGATTGAAAACGACGACAGCCTGGACGGCACACTGGGATATTGAGGTGAACAATATGTTTACTGTGTTATTTGTCTGCACCGGCAACACCTGCCGCAGTCCCATGGCGCAGGCGGCAGCCAACGAATTTTTTGCAAAGCATCAGCTGGATTGCAGGGCGCTTTCCTGCGGGCTGGCTGCCGAAATGGGCGGCATGTCGCCGTGCGCGGTTCAAGCGCTAAAGGAGCGCTACGGCAAGGACTTTTCGCACCGTGCCGAACAGCTGAGCGAGGAACTTATCAAAAAAAGCGATATGATTGTGGGCATCAGCCGTCATCACGCCGAAAGCATTCAGCAGCTGTACCCGTACAGCCTTAAGGGCAAAATATTGATTTCGATGCCGCGCGATATTTGCGACCCGTTCGGCGGAGATATCGAGGTTTATCGCGAGTGTCTGCGCGATATCGAGGAGGGAATCGAGATTTTGTTTGCCCCCTCCGTACAGCAAAAAGCGGACGAAAGCGATGTGCGCATCGAGCTGTTCGACAGCTCAATGGCAAAAAGGCTTTTTGAAATCGAAAACCTTTCCTTCACCACGCCGTGGTGCGAAAACGAATTCGACACGCTGGACGAAAACGAATACGCCACGACCTTTGTGGCATACAAAAACGACATAATTGCCGGCTTTGTGGTAATTTATCGCATTGCCGAGGACGCGCAGATAATGGATTTGGCGGTTCACCCTGATTTTCGCCGCGAGGGCGTGGCGCAGGCGCTGACCGACGTCGCCATCGACTATTGCCGCGCGGACGGTGCCGGCAAGCTTATGCTGGAGG
>CAYWMF010000306.1:0-2188 GCA_964459175.1 uncultured Oscillospiraceae bacterium | reverse complement strand
GCCGAGCTCCGCGGTCTGCCACAGCGCGCCACCCTTTTCAAAGGCTCTGGCAACCTCGCCAACAAATTCCGCCGAAGCGTCGGAGGTTCCGCTTTTGCCGCGCGAACCGGTATATTTTGTAAGAACAACGCCGTTATTAATCAGCGCGGCATTGCGTTTTTCATATGCATCGGCATAGTCCGGGTCAAAGCAAGCGTTAACGTCGGCAGACAGGCATTTTGAATTTCTGAGCGCCTTGCGTGGGTTAACGCCCTGATTTTCGGCAAGCTCGACAATAAAATCGTAAAGATAATTAGAATTTAAGCCGGTATTTCCGTCACTGCCGGTTTCTTCCTTATCGGCAAAAACGCTGATAAGTGTTTTATCCGGCGCGTCCATATCGAGTATAGCACGAAGCTGAGGGTATGCGCAAACGCGGTCATCGTGGCCGTAAGAGGCTATAAGACTGCGGTCGAAGCCGACATCGCGCGCCTTAAAAGTCGGAACGGCGCTGAGCTCGGCGCAGGTGAAATCACGCTCGGTGATTCCGTATTTATCGTTAATCAGCTTCATTATATTTTCTTTTATTCGGTCGCTTCCCTCGCCCTCCAGCGGACGGGTACCGATAATGATATTCAGTGTTTCGGCAGGGATAGCCTCGTGCATGGGCTTGGACATTTGGTTGGCGCCCAGATGCGGCAAAAGGTCGCTGATATAGAAAATCGGGTCACCCTCGTCCTCGCCGATATTTATTTCCACATTTTCGCCGTCAAGTCGGCACACAACTCCGTGAAGCGCCAAAGGAATTGTCGTCCACTGATACTTTTTGATACCGCCGTAATAGTGGGTCTTAAAAAACGCAAAGCCTGAATCCTCGTAAAGCGGGTTGGGCTTCAAATCAATTCTGGGGCAATCAATATGCGCCGCCGCGATATTTACGCCGCAGTCAACATTCTTCTTGCCGATAACCGCCAAAATCACGGATTTTCCGCGATTGTTCAGATAAATTTTATCGCCGGGATTATATTCTTTGTCGTACTCGAATTCCTTATAGCCGCGCTCTTTGGCAAGCTCGATAACGGTGCGTGTTGCCATGCGCTCGGTTTTGCTGTTGTCAAGGAAGCCTTTGTACTCCTCGCAAAAATCATACACCTTTTGAATTTCGTCCTCCGAAAGCAGCTCGTATGCGCTTTTAGCGTTATAAATAAGTTCACTCATTGATATACCTCCAATATATTATAATACTTTTCAGTTGCTCTTTTTATTCTTTCCACATAAACACGAGTTTCATCAAATGGGATATAATAAAGCTTGCCGTCCTTGGAATAGTTTTCGTCCTCCAGCCAGCTCTTAACGCGGCTTCGGCCGGCATTGTAGGCGGCATGTGCGATTGTGGGATCGCCGAACTCCTCGTACAGCATCGACAGAAAATATGTGCCGTAGCGGATATTGACGTCCGGGTCAAGCAAATCAAGGGTGGCGCTGTTCTCGCCCGTCTTGGTGCAAAGCCATTCGAAGGTTTCCGGCGTAATCTGCATAAGCCCCTGCGCGCCTTTGGGTGAGGCGGCTCGTGATATAAAGCTGCTTTCACAAAGTATAGTCGCGTAAATAATCGCTTCGGGCACGCCGTATTCCCTTGAATACTTTTCCACCGTATAGGTGTATTTCAGAGGATATTCTGCCATTTCGCGGCGCATGGCCCAACGCACGTAGCCGTAAACCGAAAATGCCGACACAGCGATTATTATAATTACCGTAAAAAATATTTTAGTTCTTAATTTCATCTGCTGTCTTTCTCACGTTTTCATCAAGCGTATCGAAATCATGATTATTATATATTATATAGTCGCATCTTTTCTTTAATTCATCGTCGCTTATCTGAACACGTATTCTGCTCAGCGCGAATTCGCGGCTGATATTATCCCGCGCCATTATACGGCGCACACGGTTTTCGGTGTCGGAAATAACGGCGATGGTCTTAAAGCAAATTTTATCCATACCGCTTTCAAAAAGCAACGGTGCGTCGGCAATTGCATATTCAAAGCCCTTTTTTTCGAACTCGCCGAACAGCCGCATGGAATAATTTATTATGTGGCGGTGCGTTATGCTTTCCAGCAGTTGCTTTTTTTGACTGTCGGCATATATGACGGCTGCCAGCTTTTTGCGGAGAATTTCGCCGTTTTCATCCAGAATATCGCTTCCGAATTCG
>CAYWMF010000305.1:0-2188 GCA_964459175.1 uncultured Oscillospiraceae bacterium | reverse complement strand
GGCAATGGTACCGCGGCTTCCATCGAGCGCTTCGACGTCAAGCGGGTTTGAGATTCCCGTTGTAAAGCAAGTGCCGCCCAAAGCCTTTAAAAATATTAAAAGCAATGATGATCGCATTGATTTTTTAAAAGGCTACGGCATCGAGGTGCAGTCCGACCCGACAGAAATTACCGAGGTTACGGTTCCGGGCGAGTTTGACGGCATTTATTCGAAGTATAACGAGATGCAAAAGGCAGAGGGGCTCAACCTTGAAAAGTACCACAACAAGCAGGTCAAAAGATATACCTATGTGGTCACGAATTACAACTACGACGGCACGGTTTACGCGAATATTCTCGTGTATAAAAATAATGTTATCGGCGGGGATATTTGTTCGGCGGATATAAACGGATTTGTACGCGGCTTTACCGAGGGCAACAACATTGTCGGTTAATATTTAATATGTATGTAACGCAGTTTGGCGGCAAAACGCATAAAATATATCAGGGTGATGCCTTGAAGCAATTTATAACAGCGTTTGCCGTCGCCGCAATAGTGTTTTTGCTGTGCTTTTGTGCGGCGATGCATCATTTGAGCGTGTTTTTGTAAAATATAGGAGGTAACGGAAGAAGCAGCGTGAAAACACGCTGCTCCGTAAAAATATGCGGCTTGATAAATTTCTTTCAAATATGGGTGTGGTTTCGCGGCGCGAGCTTAAAAGCTATATAAAAAAGGGCGCGGTGACCGTGAACGGCACTGCGGCCGCTTCGGCGGATATGCAGGTTGACGAGAATTGTGACAGGGTGAGCTTTTGCGGTGAGGAGATAGCTTACAGCAGGTATGTGTATATAATGCTGAATAAGCCGGCCGGCTATCTTTCGGCTACCGAGGATTCGCGTACCAAAACCGTGCTGGAGCTTCTGGATGAGCGTTATCAAAAAATGCAGCTTTTTCCGGTCGGCAGACTTGATAAGGACACCGAGGGACTTTTGATTATGACAAATGACGGCGATCTGTGCCACAAATTGCTGTCTCCGAAATACCACGTGTCAAAAAAGTATTATATCGAAAGCGAAAATGCGTCTAAGACTTCTGATGTGCAGTCCTTTTCGGACGGTGTGTACATAGACGGCGGCTATAAAACGCTCCCGGCGACGCTTGAAATAACCCAGGATCCGTATAAGTCGTACGTTACGATTTGCGAGGGAAAGTTCCACCAAATAAAGCAAATGTTCCGCGCGGTGGATAATTCGGTAAAATATCTCGAGCGCGTCGAATTCGGCGGAATAAAGCTGGACAGAACGCTGGCAAGAGGGGAGTACAGAGCGCTTACCGACGATGAAATTGCCGCATTGCGCTTAGTCCAGAATAAATAATGCCATGATTTTTCGTGCGCCCGATTCCTTGAGAACGCGGGCGCATTCGCGTGCGGTAGAAGCGGTGGTGACAATGTCATCAACTATGAGCACACGCTTGCGCCGACAGCTGTTTTTGGGATTTGCGTAAAATTTATTTTGCACATTGCGCGCACGGTCGAACACATTCCGCAGTGTTTTCTGCTCCTTGCCGCCCTCTCTGCGGCACAGTAAATCAATATACGGTTTATCCATAAGCCGTGCCAGCTGTTGAGCAAAATATTGTGAGTGGTCATAGCCGATGCGCCGCTTTTTGGACGGCTTGCGCGGACAATGCGTAATAATGTCGAAATCGGGAAAGTCATCGTCTGCTTTTAGACATTCCGCGGCAAGCTCGGCAAAGTAAGTACAGGCCTTGTGCGACGGGTGACGCTTCATTTGCAGTACGACGCTTCGCACGTCTTGATATTTATACGAAAACAGAAATTTGTCCGCGCTTATATTAATGTCATTTATGCGAATCGGCTTGTTGTGCAGATGCTTGCGCAGCATGGCATCACATTTTTCACACATATTGCGAGTGTCGGTTATAGCCATGGGTTCTTCACACGACGGACAAATATTTCCGAATATTATGTTTTTCAATATTTCAGAAAACTTCATTGCTTGCTCCTTGAGATTGTTTAAAACATTTTTAGAAAAAAATCGAAAAAACTATTGACATTTTAGAAAAAATGTGATATAATAATAACGTTGCAAAAAAGCAACGTACCCCATATAAATCTGGGTGTGGCGCAGCTGGTAGCGCGCTACCTTGGGGTGGTAGAGGCCGCTGGTTCAAGTCCAGTCACTCA
>CAYWMF010000304.1:0-2192 GCA_964459175.1 uncultured Oscillospiraceae bacterium | reverse complement strand
GGTAGTTGCGGGAGCGGTGGTGTCAGCCTTGGGAGCTTCATCCTTCTTTGCTGCAACTGCTTCTACAGGGTTTTCGCTTGCCCACTTGTCATAATCGAAAGCATAAGCTTCTTTTTCGCTCTTGAAGAAACCTACGAAACGAACTGCAACAGTGTCAGCTTCGCTGGTGGTAACGTCAAGTCTTACGAGTTTAACGGTTTCGGTCCACATAGAGTTGGAAATGAGCTCCATGTCGATAACGCTGGACTGGTAATCCATGTTGGTCAGGTCGATGTTGTACTCGGTGTATGTACCTGCATTACCCATGGTGAAGTCCTTAGCGGTGGTCTGGAAGAAGATCTGACCCTTGGAAGGAGCGCCGGCAATAACCTTGTAGTCGATTCTCATAACAGGGTAGTCAGCAGCTTCGAATCTGTTATCCTTTTTGATGCTTACGGAAATGCTGGGGTCGCCGTTTGCGGTAACAACCTCATAAGCGCCGTCGATGAACTGCTTATCGGAAATATTGTTGGTGGAAATGTTTGCAAACTGCTTAACGGCAGCTTCACTTCTGAAGTCAATTACGAGGAAGTCTTCAGCAGCAAAAGCAACAGTGGAGAAAGCAGCCGCAATGCAAACAACTGCGAGGAACAATGCGATTTTTCTCATGATAAAATCTCCTTAAATAAAAATTAATATTTGCGAATGTTTTTCGCTTAACAATATTCTATCACAAAAAACGAAAATGTGCAATACATTTTTCAAAATTTTTTTGATTTTTTTTGGATAAAAAGCATTTTTGTTTATTTTCGAGTAAAAAGGTAGGTCAAAATTGTGCAAATTGACAACACTTTTCAGTCCAAAAGCTGTTTGTAAATCGTGTTTTTGGCTACACCGCGGTCGGAGGCCACCTTTTTGATGGCGCTCATGCGCTCCGCTCCGTCGTTCAGATAGTATTCGAAATGCTGTCGAACGCTCATGTCCCGCCAAAATTCGGCCTCTTTTTTTGGCTCGGCACCCTCGATGACCAGCACAAATTCGCCCTTGGGCGAATTTTCGTTATAATGTGCCAGTGCCGCGGAAATTGTTGTACGGCGTACCTCCTCGTTAATTTTGGTAATCTCGCGCGCCAGCGAAAGTCTGCGGTCACCCAGCACCTCCAGCATTATCTCAAGTGTCGAAACAAGATGGTGCGGTGCCTCGTAAAAAATCAACGTGCGCCCATCGTCCCTCACCGCGTTCAAGCGTTCCAGCCGTTCGGCCTTGGCGGTGGGCAAAAAGCCCTCAAAGGCAAAGCGGCCGGTGGGCAATCCCGACAGTGTGAGCGCACAAACGGCGGCGCAGGGGCCGGGAATCGAAAAGACCTCTATCCCCTGCTCGGCACACTGCCCAACCAAGTCCTCGCCCGGGTCGGATATGGCGGGAGTTCCGGCATCGCTGACCAGCGCGCAGGACAGCATTTCGTCCTTAAGACGGCGCAGTATCACCTCGCCGTGCTCGCGCTTATTGTGCTCATAATAGCTGAAAAGCGGCTTTTTAATGCCGAAATGCGTCAACAGCTTCATTGTGTTGCGGGTGTCCTCGGCGGCGACAAAATCCACCTCGCTCAAAACCTTGAGCGCGCGCGGTGAAAGGTCGCTGAGGTTGCCGATGGGGGTTGACACAATATACAGGGCACCCTTTACTATTTCATTTGCCATTAAAATCCATCCTTCCGTAACGGTAAATATATTCGAGCTCCGGAGTCATCACAGCGTTTCGGCTGTACAAAATCAGCGGTTTATGCACCTTTAAGCCGCCGTCGAGGCAGTCCTTTTTCGCCTTAATCAAAAAGAGGTTCGGCGCCTTGTCGAGGTGCGACTGCACCATGCGGAGCTCCTTGGGCTCGAGGCGGTTGTTTTTCAGCGCGTAAATCAAATCGCTCATGCGATCCGGGCGGAATACAACAAAAAAATCGCCGCCGTTTTTCAGCATACCGCTCGCCGCCGCACAAACATCGTTGATATCACAGTGGATTTCATGGCGGCTTATCAGCTTTTTGGAGTTTTCGTTGAGCTTTCCGCTGTCGTTTTTCATGTAAGGCGGGTTTGAAAACACAAAATCCAAATTGCCGACGCCGTGGCCGGCGAAATTTTTCAAATTATCGCATATTACATTTATTTTCTCGCCGTAACCGCACAGTGCGGCGTTTCTTTGCGCCAGCTCGGCATATT
>CAYWMF010000303.1:1169-2215 GCA_964459175.1 uncultured Oscillospiraceae bacterium | reverse complement strand
TAGGAAAGTGATAATGCCGTCGAGTTTTGCACACAATCCACAACGAAAATGTGGAAAACTTACATGGGTAGTCTCTCAAAACATGAGTTATACACATAATCCACAGGGTTTTCCGCAATTTTTGCATAAAATTCGGAAAAAGTCGGGTGGTAAAACCGCAGAATCCGGATTTGCTTTAGTTGAGTTTAAGTTTTTCGGAGAGTTATACCACAACGAAAAATGTTAATAAATTAATAACAATTTTGCTTTCGGTGACGTAAAAGCCCCGCCGATTATTGTCGGCGGGGCTCAGTGTAAAGGAATATTATTTTCCTACGGTGTTACGCTTGATTTTTTTGGAAGCGGTTTTTTCAAACTCGGTTTCGCGCACGGTGACCGTTTTTATGTGCTTGTAGGAGGGCAGTGGTTCGCAGGCCTTTTTGACCTCGGCCTTTATTATGTCAAGCGGCTGTTTGCCGTCGGCCTTGATTTTGTCGAAATTCGGGAAAACCTCGGCGCACAGAGCAATTTCCTCGCCGTCGGCGTTCTTTTCTGAATATACGACAACCTCGGTGACATATGGGCTGTTCATTATGTATTCTTCGATTTCTTCGGGATAAATGTTTTTGCCGTTGGTAAGCACGATAATGTTCTTTTTGCGGCCGGTAATATAAATTCTGCCGTCTTCGTCGATTTTGCCGTAATCGCCGGTGTAGAACCAGCCGTCACGGATAACATCGGCGGTGATTTCGGGCTGTTTGTAGTAGCCCAGCATTACGGTGGGGCTCTTTACGCAGATTTCACCGATGCCGTCTACAGGGTTGTCGATTCGAACCTCTGCGCAGGGCAGGGGATATCCGACCGATTCGAGTACATTGTCGTCAAGACGGTTTACCGAAACCAGCGGCGAGCATTCGGTTATGCCGTAGCCGTTGATAAGCGGTATGCCGATGCCATTGAAAAGCGCGCCTATTTCGGGGCGTATGGGTGCGCCGCCCACGACGATTTGCTTCAGCTCGCCGCCGAAAGCGGAAAGCACGCTTTTAAACAGCTTTCTGCGAAGGTCG
>CAYWMF010000303.1:0-1159 GCA_964459175.1 uncultured Oscillospiraceae bacterium | reverse complement strand
GGAAAGTTTGATAAGCATTTTGAGCGCTTTGTCCTTGCCGCTCTTTTCGGCGGTGGCCCAAATTCTGCTGTAAAAGCTGTCGGCGAAGGCGGGAACCAGGAAAATATATTCCGGCTTGAATTCCTGAAGGTTTTTGAGTGTGTTGCGCAAGGAATCGTTTATGCAGATTGTCGAGTGGTGATGAAGCGAAACCAGCAATCCGAGAACCGCTTCGTAGGTGTGGTGGTACGGAAGAACCGACAGACAGGTATCGTATATCGTTTCGACGCGCAGACCGTGATAGATAACCGAAACAATGTTATTTTCGGAAAGCATAACGCCCTTCGCAAGGCCGGTGGTGCCGGAGGTGTAAACCAAAAGGCGCATTTCCGCGGTGTCGTTGACATTATCAAGATATTCGGTGTAGCCGCCGTCAAGCAACGCCTCGCCACGCTGAACCAGTCTATTATAAGAAAGAAATTGTCCGTCCTCTTGGTCGCTGTCAAGTGAAATAAAATACTGTATCCGAGGAAATTTGTCGATGTTTTGACGCAAATCCTTTTCGAACTTTTTGGAATAGAACATTAATGTGCTGTCGCTGTCATTTATAATTCTTACAATGTCGTCAAACGGCAGCTCCTTGTCGATCGGCACGTATACGCCGGGGGAATTGATGACCGCAAGATAGACGGTGATCCACTTATATGAGTTTTCGCCGCAAAGAGCTATATGCGATTTGCCGAAGCCCATTTTGCGAAGCTCGGAGCCTATGGCACGAGTACGGCGAATGAAATCGCGGTATGTAACCTCTTCGATTTTGTCGCCCGCGGTGCGGTATTTGAAAGCTATGCGATCGGCGGCTTCACGCTCGGCAATCTCAAGCATTTCTTTGATGGAATTGAATTTTGTGGGAACGAGATATTGAAACTCTTTCTTTTTCATTAGAATGCCCTCCATGTGTTTAAAACCAAAGCATTTAGTTTTCTATACTATTATATCAGATTTTTGAAATTATGTCAATAGTCAAAGATATATTTTAACAAAATATCCGAAAACGTATTGACTTGTTAACAAAACTGTGTTATAATATATGCATAAAGCCTTGCTTCGCAAGTCTTTGGGCTGTCGCCCTTGTCGCGTTTACACGCGACTGCAATATTTACGGCTTCGCAAAAATGCC
>CAYWMF010000302.1:0-2241 GCA_964459175.1 uncultured Oscillospiraceae bacterium | reverse complement strand
GGCTTGGGCAACTTTGTCCAGCGGTGCCTGCATACCGATCATTTTGATACCGATTCATTCAACGATTATGATGTTTTCACACCCATTGAAAAAGCCTATAATGAATTGCAAAATCTGAATGCCGAAAGCGGTAAGAAATCTTCGGTTTTGTCGGGTATTGAAATCAGCGAGGGCTTTTGGCATCCCGAACAGTGTGAAAAGGCAACGTCACTTGTTGACTATGATGTTATAATAGGTTCGGTTCATCTTGTTAAATATAAAGATTTAACCTATGCTTATTCTAAAATTGATTTTTCAATACTCTGCAGGGAAGTCGTTGCCGAATATATGGACGCCTATTTCGACGATATTCTCACAATGACGGAAACATTGGATTTTGATATTCTGGCGCATTTGACCTGCCCGCTCAGGTACATAAACGGCAAATACGGTATGGATTTGGAAATTTCGCGTTACAAAGAAAAGATTGAAGAAATACTGCGACGGATAATTCGCAAGGGAATAGCACTGGAAGTAAACACTTCTTCGTTTGATGTGTTGGATTCATTTATGCCATCAAACGATATCTTGAAAATGTATTATGATATGGGCGGATATTTGATAACGCTGGGTTCCGATGCACATATATCGCAGAATGCTTCTAAAAATTTTGATGAGGCATTAAATACGCTTAGGGAAATCGGTTTTAAAAACATTTATTATTATAAAAACAGAAAACCGTATCAAATTACGGTGTAAAGGAGTAATTTTATGAAAGCAGGAGTATTTTTCGGAAAAAACGATTTAAGGGTGATTGAAATCGATAAGCCCGTACCGCAAGAGGGAGAGGTTTTAATTAAGGTTATGGCTTGCGGAATATGCGGTACCGACGTTCACATCTTTTGCGGCGACGAAGGTTGTTTCCCGACACCGTCGGGCACGGTATTGGGTCACGAATTCGCGGGACTTGTCGAAGCGGTTGGGAAAGGCGTAAAAGAAATCAAGGCGGGTGACAGGGTTTGTGTTGACCCGAACAAACTGTGCGGCGAATGCTATTACTGTAAAAGCGGGATAGGACATTTTTGTGAAGAAATGACCGGTATCGGTACGGGTGTAAACGGCGGATTTGCACAGTATTGTGTTGTGCCGCAGTCACAGGTGTATAAAATCGCAGATACCACTTCCTATGAAAAAGCGGCTATGACCGAACCGGTTGCCTGCTGTGTTCACGGCATTGATTTGTGCAATATTTCCTGTGGTGATACGGTTGCGGTAATCGGTGGCGGTATGATTGGTATGATAATGCTTCAGTTGGCGAAAATTTCGGGCGCGGGCAAACTTATAATGATAGAACCGGTTCCGGAAAAAAGAAAGGTAGCCGAAAAACTCGGTGCGGATATTACGATTGATCCTATCGGAGAAAATGTTAAAGAGGTTCTCGCAAAAAACAGTATCGACAGAATTTCCGTTGTTATAGAATGTGTCGGAAAAACGTCAACGGTTGAACAGGCGATAGATATTGCCGGTAAGTATTCTACGGTTATGATGTTCGGCCTTACCGCCCCGCAGGATACAATTACCGTCAAGCCGTTTGAAATTTTCAAAAAGGAAATCACGCTTAAGGCATCGTTTATAAATCCCTACACTCAAAAGCGCGCATTAGAGCTTATCGACAGCGGCAAAATCGATGTAAGTTCCATTGTATATTCCTTTGAAAGTCTTGAAAAACTGCCCGAAATACTTTCCAGCTCAAAACTCCGCGCAAAGGGCAAATTTATCATAAAACCGCAAATGTAAATTTAAAATTATGAAACCGTTGGGTGATTTCACTCGGCGGTTTCTTTTCGAATGTCAGATATTCCTTTGAGTTCACATATGCCGTCGGCAATATCGGCAAAAACGGCGGCGGTACTTTTTTTTGCGGCGTTCCTTCGGACATAACCGCAAAACCAGCTGTTGGTTATCTCTTTTCCGTTAAGGTACCGACCTGTTTGTGCGGTTGCCGTTTTTCCCGCTGCTTTGCAGTGTGTGGGAGCGGCGGCACCGCCAGTGCCGGAGATTATAACTTCCTCAAGACATTCGCGTAGTGTGGCGGCAGTATCGGCACTCATCACTTTGGTGGGAGCGATTTTTCTGCTTTCGGTGATTTTTCCGTTTTGTACGGTGCCTTCGGTAAGTGACGGGGTAATATAACAGCCGTCTGCCGCAATAGTGCAGTAGAGTGTCAGCGGGTTTGCCGTTCTACCCGAATGTCGTTCCTGC
>CAYWMF010000301.1:0-2258 GCA_964459175.1 uncultured Oscillospiraceae bacterium | reverse complement strand
ATATAATTATATTGTAAGATATTTTTTGTATGAATTAAGGTGCTTAAAGGTATGAAATTGGAATGGAAAACCTGCTTTAAAGCGGGTCTCAGCGTATTTGTTGTGTTCCTGTGCATACATTATTGGGAAAGCGTGACGTCGTTCGCCGCCACGGTTGTCGGCGCGGCCTCTCCGCTGATATTGGGCTTTTGCATGGCATATATAGTAAATTTGTTGATGAGCCGATACGAAAAGCTTTATTTCCCGAAATCGCAAAAAAGCTTTGTCGCCAAAAGCCGTCGCCCGGTGTGCATGATATTGGCGTTTTTGACCTTGCTGGCGGTTGTTGCGCTGGTGATAAGCCTTGTCGTACCGCAGCTGGTTTCCTGTGTCAAGCTGATAATAGCCCAGGCGCCGGACGCCATACGCAGGCTGATTGTCAGCCTTGACAGCATGAATATCATTTCCGAAGAGCTGGTTACGTTTCTCAATTCGGTTGACTGGAAAACCCGCATTAATCAGCTTATTGATATTTTCACCTCCGGCTTCGGCAATGTTATGGATGTTGTGGTCGGCACGGTTTCGTCAGTGCTGGGTGGAATTGTGACGGCATTTTTGGGCATAATTTTTGCGATATATTTGCTTTTCGGCAAGGAAAAGCTCTGTCGTCAGGCCTCTCGCGTCGCACGGCGCTACATTAAGGGTGGCCGGTATCAAAAGCTTTTGTACGTTCTCGGCATTCTCAACGACTGCTTCCGCCGCTATATCGTCGGTCAATGCACCGAGGCGGTCATTCTTGGGCTTTTGTGTATTTTGGGAATGCTGATTTTACGCCTGCCGTATGCCTCCATGATAGGCGCGCTGGTGGCGTTTACGGCGCTCATTCCGGTGGCGGGCGCGTATATCGGCGCAATAGTCGGCGTGCTGATGATAATAATGGTTTCACCTGTCAAGGCGCTGATATTTTTGATTTTCATTATAGTTTTACAGCAATTCGAGGGCAATGTAATTTATCCGCGCGTTGTCGGAACCTCCATGGGGCTTCCCGGAATATGGGTTTTGGCGGCGGTTACGATTGGCGGCGGTATATTGGGCGTTACCGGTATGCTGTTCAGCGTGCCGGTTGCGGCGACGCTTTACCGAATGCTCGCGGACAATCTCAGGGACGAGAGGAGAGTAGAGTAGCGAATGAAGAAAAAACATAAAATAGCAGTCTACAAAAACGGAATTATCCACAGCGTTTTGAGCGCCATAGTCATTGCGGTGATGATAGCGCGTTTTGTCGGTGCCGATTACTTTTCGGCTTTTTTGTGTATTTTGACGCTGATTTTGTTCTATATCCCGGTGATAGTGGACAGAACCTTTAATGTCAGCCTGCCCAAGGAGCTGGAGGCGATAATTCTTCTGTTTGTTTTTTCGGCTGAAATTCTGGGCGAAATAGGCAATTTTTACACCCGCATCCCTTGGTGGGACACCATGCTGCACACTATAAACGGCTTTTTGATGGCGGCGATCGGCTTTGCGCTTATTGATATTTTGAACAACTCGCCGCATTTTCACATCAGCCTGTCGCCGGTGTTCGTGGCTTTTGTGGCATTCTGCTTTTCCATGACGGTGGGCGTTGTGTGGGAATTTTTCGAATTCGGCATGGACGCCTTCACCGCAACCGATATGCAAAAGGACTATATGGTCAACATGATTTCTTCGGTCATGCTCAACCCCGACGGTCTAAACGACCCGGTTAAGGTCAGCGGAATAACCGACACGGTGCTGTATCTTGAGGACGGCACAACCTACACCATAAACGGCGGTTATGTCGACATCGGAATTTACGACACCATGAAGGACCTGATAGTCAACTGCATCGGCGCCGTAGTATTCTCGATTATCGGCTTTTTCTATCTGATCGGCCGAAATAAAGGCATCTTCGCCTCAAAATTCATTCCGCGCCTGAAAACCGCCGAAGAAATTGAGCGTTCCAACCGCGAAATCGAGGAGGTCAAGGCCGAAATCGAAGCCAAATACGCTAAACGCAAGCGGAAGAAGAAGTAGTTGAAAGTGGAAAGTTGAAAATTGAAAGTTGAAAGTTGAAAATTGAAAGTTGAAAGTTGAAAATTGAAAGTTGAAAATTGAAAATGGAAAGTTGAAAGTGGAACGTCGTATTATCAGGCGATAATACGACGTTTTTTGGTTACTGCATATGTTTATAGCAAGGAAAAGCCCGTCTCGGATTTGAGACGGGCTTGATAATATACTAATCGGTATGCCTTATTTAAATC
>CAYWMF010000300.1:0-2268 GCA_964459175.1 uncultured Oscillospiraceae bacterium | reverse complement strand
CTTGAGCAAAGCGAGGTAGCCGCTTTCGCGGATAAGTATCTTAAATAAAATCGCGGTAAACAGAAAAATCCACCCGGACAACGGGTGGATTTTTCAATTTGCGATGCTTACTTCAACAAAAGAGTATTAATGTTCTTTAAGCTTTTAACCTTACAAAAGTAAAAACGAAAAATTTATATAGATTTCACAGATTTTGCGTAGCAAAATCATCCATAATTGCGAATTGCATACTGCGAATTGCGCATTTTTTTAATCGCATGACATCAAATCGCATCTCTAACAATATTATATGTATATTTCCCGTGACATTTCGAACGAATAAATTACCGTTTCGTTAACCTTGCCGCCGGTCATTGCCTCGACGGCATAGGTATAAAATTCCAGCTGGTTTTTATGGCGTTCGATAAGCGTAGCGGCGCTGTGCACGCGGTCGGTTTTGAAGTCCACCACGGTATAGCTGCCATCGGGATTTTCAAAAAAGCAGTCGATGACGCCTTGAACAAGTATTTTTTCGCCTGCCGCTCGCGCGCTAAGCTTTTCGCCGTCCACCAAAATATTAAAGCGCATCTCCCGCCGTACATCGCGGGAGCTTTTTATTTTTTCGTAAAGCCGCGACTTAAAAAAAGCATCCAGCTTTTCAAATTCCAGCATATTGTACTGCTCGTCGGTAATAAACGCCTCGCGCAATAGGCGTTCCGCTTCGTAGTCACAACCCTTTTTCGCGCAAATCGCATAGTCGCAGAACTGCACAAACGTGTGCATGGCGGTTCCCTTTGCCGCACCGCCGCGTACTTTGGCACCGAGAAACACCGGAGTTTCCTGCGGGCGGACAATACTTTGCTCCTCTACATCGTCGCTCAAGCCAAGGTGGAGCTGGCTCACTGACAGCTTTTGCGGCACGGTCCGGAGTTCCGGACGTGCGTATTCAAAGGACAGCTCCGCAGGGGTTATATCAAAAATCCGATTTTGAATTTTCTCTTCCTGCGCGGCAACGCTGTGCTCGGCATCAAGGCAGTCATGCTTTTCGACGGTTATTTTCAAGCTGTCGCAGTAAACGCTTTCACCGCAATTCAAACCGCTGTACGCGGCGTCGTATTTAAGTGCCGCGGCGATAAGGTCGTAGTGACTATGTGCTTTGGAAATATCATAAATCGGTGAAATCGCGTTTTGCGCCGAGGCCTCGCTTGAGCTTACCGTGGCGGTAAGTATGAGCCTCTGTTTGGCGCGGGTTAGCGCCACATACAGAAGGCGAAGCTCCTCCTCCAGCATTTTGTTCTTTTCGCTGAGCGCCGAAATTTTGCGTAGCAATGTGTCGTACGTCACTATTCCGTCGGCATCGGAATGCTTCAAGGTTATGCCCAGCTCTTTATTGACGATTATATTGCTCGAAAGGTCGCGCGCGTTCATTTGCTTATTGAGCACGGCAACAAAGCACACCGGAAATTCCAGTCCTTTTGACTTATGCATTGTCATCAGGCGCACACTGTTGCCGTTTTCCTGCGGTACATTGAGCGAAAAGTCGTTTTCGATTATATCGTTGACATACGAAACGAACATAAAAAGCCCTTTTAAGTCCTTGCTTTCGAAGCTTTTGGCAAAATCGTAGAACGAAAGAAGATTATCCGCTTTATTTTTATCATTATAGTAGGAAAGCGCACCGATATCGTTGTAAATCGTTCGTATAAGCTGTGAAACTCCGATTCCTTCGCTCAGCTCACGCCAGCGCGAAAAGGCTTTTTCAAACGCGGATATTTTTTCGCTTAAATTGTCGGCAATGTCAGCGCTGTAAAGGCATACCGAATCGTAAAAGCAGTCCGCGCCTCCGCCGTTCAGCTTTATTGTGTAAAGCTCGTCCGAGGTGAAGCCGAAAAACGGCGAGGTCATGGCGCCGATACAGTAAATATCGCGGCGTGGATTGTCGATAGTATTGAGAATGCACAGCATAACAAGTATCTCGCTTTTGTCGAACAGCGATTCGCGCGTATCCGTCGCGCAGGGGATATCATATTTATCGAAAATGCTTTTCATTTGCAAAAGCTCGGCGGAATCACGTACAAGCACCGCAACATCGCCGTAATTAAAATCGTTTTCGCAAAGTCGAATTATTTTTTGAGCGATAAATTCGCCCTCTGCCTCCTTTTCGACGGAGCTTTCGCCCTCGCCGCGCGGGGATTTTTCAAAAAGATGGAGCTCAGGCAATATCTTTTCATCGTCTTTGGTACAAACCAGCATATCCTCGTCGATATATGAGCCCTTCGAAATGACGTT
>CAYWMF010000299.1:0-2269 GCA_964459175.1 uncultured Oscillospiraceae bacterium | reverse complement strand
TGCATAGACGAAGCCAAAAAGCAGGGCATGAACGCACCAGGCGTTCATGCCCTGCTTTTTGGCTTCGTCTATGCAGGCGCCGATGCATTCAAACCATTCCTTGCCGAGATATTCGGTTTGCAGACCGCCGCGCGCGTGCATGAAAAATCCGCCAATGCCGGCTTCTTTCATTTGACGTATTTGGCGACGAAGCTCCTCCGGCTTCAAATTGTCATTCCAGCTCCAAAACGGTATGCTCTGATATTCGGTCAGATTACCGCTTAACGCTTTGATTAATTCCATGTTTTGCTCCTTTTTATCAGTTATTTTTTAAATTTTGTTTCATAATTTCAAGCTTCGGCTCGCCCTTTTCGCGCGCCGCCAGCAGCACAGATCCGATAACCGGCTCGGCACACGGCTTTTTAAGCGTCATGCCACGGCTTTTCAGCTTTTCTGCCAGCGGTACAAGTATCGCGTCCCCGGATTTGAATACGCCGCCGGAATATGATACATCGGCATTTTCGCCGAAATCAAGCTGATTTTTCAATGCGGCGGCAATTTCGCACAGCTCATCGGCCGCATGGTCAAAAATCGCCGTTATCGCTTTATCGCCCTTTTGCCACAGCTCGCTTGCAAACATTGAAAAGCCGGCGATAACGTCGCGCTTCATTTTAATGTCCTCCAGCAAAAAGCGGCAAACCTCAAAGTCGCTGTCCAGCGACAGCTTTTCGCGCAGTGCCTCGTACAGCAGTGTTTTTTCGTGGCGGCCGTCGGACTGCTTTGTGAATTCGTGGAACATTTCTATGGCTATGTCGTATGCGCTGGCCTCATCGCCTCGTATTTCACAGCCCCAGCCGCCGACACGCGCACAATTACCATGCGGATCCGTCGCGGTAGCGTTTGAACCGGTTCCGGCTATCAGGTGTATTCCGGGCGCAAACATCAGCGAGCCCGCCGAGGCGCACAGCACATCGTTACCGAAATCTATTTCAAAACCGATATTCTTTTTAATATGTACTATGCCGTTATCGACGCTTTCAAGCTCGCCGATTTGCGGCATTCCGCAATAGGCAAAAACCTCGTTTTGCGATATGCCCTTTGTGCAGACCTCAAAGCCCTCGCGCAGCATGTCGAAAACCGCTTTTTCACCCACCACCGAAAAGTAGCAGGAGCCGGCCTTGTATGTTGAAATAATTCTGCCGTCGCTGTCGCACAGAACAAATGCGGTTTTTGTGCCGCCGCCGTCTATGCCGAGATAATACATAAATCTCACCTCTGAAAAAGTACTTTATACCATTTTACCATTCTTCCGCCCAAATGTCAAGAGAAAATGAGTAAAATGGCGGATAAAGTGAATTTTTATCCGAATTCTTACCGGCATGGAGCGTTGATGCAAAAATAAAATTCGACAAATTAATCTTTTTTCAAAAAAAGGTCTTTCAATATTCGTAATTTTGTGTTATAATATATGCGTAAAGCCTTACCTATAAGGCTTTGGGCTATCGCCCTCGTCGCGCTTTTGCGCGACCGCAATATTGTATCGCTCGCAAAAATGCTCTTGCAAGCAAGCATTTTTGTTTCGAGGTACAATAATATAGATAATTTGTGTCATCGAGGTGAGGCTTTGAAGAATATTTTCAAAAGTGATGTGATTTATGTTATTTGCGGTCATTACGGCGTGGGTAAAACCAATGTGGCGGTTAATATGGCGCTGAATATACCGCGCGGCGATGTGACGCTTATCGACCTTGATATCGTAAATCCGTTTTTCCGTTCCGCGGATAATAAGGCGGAGCTGGAGGAGCGGGGCGTGCGGGTGATTACGCCGCTGTTCGCCAATACAAATCTTGACATTCCGTCGGTGCCGGCGGATATAAATTCGGTTTTTTATCCCGGCAAAAGCGCTGTTTTCGATGTAGGCGGCGACGATGCTGGCGCGATTGCGCTGTGCGGCTTTGCCGAGGGCTTCAAAAGGCGCGGTTATGAAATGTATTACGTTGTTAATATGTGTCGGCCGCAAATTGAGGATCCGCGCGACGCCGCCGAAATGATGCACGAAATCGAAAGAACCAGCGGAATGAAGTTTTGCGCGCTGATAAACAATACGAATTTGGGCGTCGAAACCGATAAGAGCATTATTCTTGACGGAATGGAATATGCCGCAAAGGTGGGCGAGCTTACCGGGCTGGAGATTGGCGCGACCACCGTTTTGGAAAGCCTGAAGGGCGAATTTTCCGAAGAGCAGAAAAAGAATATGGTTTTCATTAAAGATATAACCAAACATATATAT
>CAYWMF010000298.1:0-2272 GCA_964459175.1 uncultured Oscillospiraceae bacterium | reverse complement strand
CTCACAGCTGTTGTCAATCTCGATATCAAATTTTAAATGGCGTTCACCCTTGGCTAATGATATTGTGCATTCCAGCGCGACCCTTTTCTTTTCCGTGCTTCTTGCTTCCTTTTGAGAGGTGAACGGTATTTCGGCTTCGTACACGACTTTTACACTGCTTGACAAAGGTGTGTGTGATACGGTTTGGATGTCTTTGGCCTCAAACCTTATAGGTGAATCGTTTTCGACCGGAATAAAGAAATACGAACATCCGCAATCACCGATATCATCAAAATAAACGGCATCTTCATAAATGGTATTGGCAGCCTTGTCGATAATATTTATCTTTTTGTCTGAAAATTCTATTTTTAAATATTCATTTTCCAGCAACGGCATTTTTTCATGTGCAATGTGAGCTTTACAGGGCACTATTACAAGGTTTTCGTAAGAAAAGCCTTTAAGATTTTCAACATAAATTTCGGTTATAAATCTATCGACTTCAATCGTTCCGGGAAGATTTAACGGACTCATACATTCCTTATGTGCCACGTGGTGAGATATAATATTATAAAGAACTTTTTCGCCGCTTGCGTTAAATATTTCAAACGAATCCGCATTTTGCTTTTTAGCGATATCTATGCAAACCTTCAATACACCGGTGTAGTCGCTTTGCGTTGTGTTGGCAAGCGTAAGATAATATTTGCCATCATTATCGCTTTCTCGTTGAATGTGATGGTTTAAAAACTTTATTCCGCGATTTATAAGTTCGTCGGTAATTTCGCCCACTGATGTGAATTTATCCTTCATATGCCGCATGACGTTATTGTGCGAGCAACAGCAAATGCTGTCGTGTGCGTGATTTTGCATAAGAAGCTTTAAAGCATATTCAAGCGTTTGCTGAGGATAGATATCCTTTGCACCCAGCATATACAGCATCGAATAAAGCGGCTCGGCGGCATCGGTGATTTTTTGCTGTATTTCGAAATTCATTTTTTTGATGTCGGTTCTTGTGGAGAAGGTTCCCGGAAGTACGCTGAAATCCGCACCTTTTCTCAATTCGCCTTTTCTTACCGCGTCCGACATATACGGCTTCGCCAAGCTGAGGTATTCCTTCATCGACATTTGCACGGCTGTCGCATCCACAAGCTTTTGATTGACCTTTTCCAATATTTCGAACAAATTGTCTTGCGGCTCAAGATGGTCTACGCCGTTCATCATAAGATAATACGGGGATGCTTTCCATTTGTCAAGCTTTTGCGCGGCGTTTTCGATTTTTTCCGTAGCTTTGTCGATATCGTCGGGCAATCTTTGCAGGTTGTTGTACCAGGTTGGCATAAAAACAGAAAAAACACGCGACCCGTTCGGTGCTTCCCAATATGCTTCGGATGGGTGCGGAATTATATTCATGGTTTCAAGGTCATATTCCAAATCGCCTCTGCCGAATATATGGTCATGGATATCAAATCCGCATAAAATCTGCGGCAGCTGTGACGGCAATCCGAATTGATCCGGGGTATAGCCGACAAAGGAATTTTCGCCGTAGGATCTTGAAATCTTAATTCCCGTCAAAAGATTTCTTACTGTTGCTTCACCGCTCGATAAATAAAAATCATTTTGCACATACCATGGACCTATAATAATATTTCCGCTTTCGATATACTTTTGCAGAATCTCCTTTTTGTCGGGGCGTATTGCAAGATAATCCTCCAAAACTATTGTTTGCGCGTCCATGTGGAATATATAGCTCGGCTCTTTTTCTATACATTTAAGAACACTGTCGATTAAATCTACCAATCTCAGCCGAAATACTTCATATGGAGAATACCATTCTCTGTCCCAGTGCGTATGAGTTATTATGCAGTACTTTTTCATTTGCTCGTATCCTTTCCGCTTGACGCAAACGCAGAAGCGCTTGAAATTTACTATTGTATATTACATATTACATGAAAAAGCAATTTTATTCAACATGAAAATGTTAAAATTAAAAAAAATTCTTTTAGCTATTGACAAATCAAAATAAGTGTGATATAATATTAACACAAAGAAGAGGATTATTCCCACCCTATGCGCAGGTCGTTATAGCGGTCAATAGCTTTTGAGCCGAGTTTCGGCTTGATTTCTGTTGCTGCGGGTATCCTCGCGGTATTTTTATTTTTTGGAGGTGCTTAATATCAGCACGAAAGAACTTCTTATCAACGAAGAAATCAAGGCGGCTCAGGTTCGCTTGGTCGGTACCGACGGAGAGCAGATGGGCATATTCAATTTTAACGAAGCGCTCAATCTTGCATACAAC
>CAYWMF010000297.1:0-2287 GCA_964459175.1 uncultured Oscillospiraceae bacterium | reverse complement strand
GCGTAATACTGCGCTTGGAGCTTTACACGCACCGTGAGCTTGCCTTAATTGTGCGGCGTAGTGCAGAAATTTTGGGCATCAACATAACCGATGAGGGCGCGGACGAAATTGCCCGACGCTCGCGCGGTACACCGCGTATTGCCAACAGAATATTGAAGAGAGTACGCGATTTTGCACAGGTTAAGCACGACGGCGTAATAGACCGCGAAACCGCGGACAAGGCCTTGAAAATGCTGGAAATCGACGAGCTCGGTTTGGATATGGTAGACCGCAGAATGCTCAGCTCGATTATAAAATTTTTCGGCGGCGGCCCGGTCGGGCTTGAAACGCTTGCCGCGACAATAGGCGAAGAAGCGATTACGCTCGAGGATGTGTACGAACCGTATTTATTGCAAATCGGTTTTTTGAATCGCACACCGCGCGGAAGATGCGTAACTCAGCTTGCATATAAGCATTTGGGAATAGACATGCCGCAAAACGGACAAATTTCAATTGAAGGATAAAGCAATGTATACTACCGATAACTGGAAAGATTATGAGCTTCTCGACACCTCGGACGGCGAACGGCTGGAGCGTTGGGGAGATTATATACTTATACGTCCCGACCCGCAGGTTATTTGGAGCGGTGTTCGACGCCATCCGCTGTGGAAAAAGGCCGATGGACACTATATCCGCTCGCAAAGCGGCGGCGGACGCTGGGAAATCAATAAATTTCCCGAGAAATGGCAGATAAATTATAATTCACTTACATTCAACATAAAACCCATGGGCTTTAAGCATACCGGTATTTTCCCGGAGCAGGCGGCAAACTGGGATTGGTTCGGCGAAATGATAAGAAATTCCGGTCGCAAAATTTCGGTTTTGAATCTTTTTGCCTACACCGGCGGCGCAACGGTGGCGGCAGCCGCGAACGGAGCGTCGGTGTGCCATGTTGACGCATCAAAGGGCATTGTCGCGCTGGCAAAGGAAAATGCAGCCTCCAGCGGTCTTGAAAAAGCGCCTATCCGCTACATAGTGGACGATTGTATAAAATTCTGCGAGCGTGAAATACGCCGCGGCAACAAATACGATGCCATTATAATGGACCCGCCCTCCTACGGCAGAGGTCCCGGCGGCGAAATGTGGAAGCTGGAAAGCAATATAGGCGATTTTATCAGTCTGTGCTCAAGGCTTTTGTCGGACGATCCGCTGTTTTTTCTGCTTAACTCATACACCACCGGACTTTCCGCTTCGACAATGGGCTATTTACTGCGCTTATATCTCAAGGGCGGCCACGTGGAATGCGACGAGATCGGCTTACCGGTAACACAAACCGGAGGATTTTTGCCCTGCGGCGCGGCGGCACGATGGTTTAAGGAATAATTTGAAAGGCAAAATATGTCAAATATAATTTTAGATAATGTTTCCTTTACCTACACCGGTCAACCGGTGCTGGAAAAGACGCATTTTGCGGTCAAAAACGTAAATTTAAAAATCGAAAGCGGCAGCTTTGTGGTAATACTCGGTCACAACGGCTCCGGCAAGTCCACCTTGGCAAAGCTGATGAACGGCGTGCTTTTGCCCACAGAGGGCAAGGTTACCGTCAACGGCATCGACACCGCCGACGAAAGCCGAATTCTTGAAATACGCCGCGCTGTCGGCATGGTTTTTCAAAACCCGGATAATCAAATTGTCGCAACGGTAGTTGAAGAGGATGTCGCTTTCGGTCCCGAAAATATGGGTGTTCCGCCGGAGACTATACGCGAGCGTGTTGATTATGCGCTTGAGGCTGTGGGCATGAGCGAATTTCGTCTGCATGCGCCGCATCAGCTGTCGGGCGGCCAAAAGCAAAGAATCGCTATAGCCGGTATCATTGCCATGATGCCGGAATGTATAATTTTTGACGAATCCACCGCCATGCTTGACCCATACGGTCGGCACGATATTTTGGAAACCGCAAACTTTCTCAACAAAGAAAAGAAAATTACCACGGTTCTTATAACTCACTACATGGAGGAAGCCGTATACGCCGACCGCGTAATCGTGATGAACGACGGTCAAATGGCAATGGACGGCACGCCGAAAGAGATTTTTTCAAAAGTTGAGGCACTGAAAAAAATCGGACTGGATGTCCCCCAGCCGACGGAGCTTATGTATCTGTTGGAAAAGGACGGCTACCATGTTCCAAAAGGCATAATGACGGTAAAAGAAGCCGCAGACGCGGTGGAAAAGCTTATCAAGGAAAGGCGATAAAAGACATTGACGGACATAAGACTTGAAAACGTATCTTACGTATACAGCCCGGGAA
>CAYWMF010000296.1:0-2303 GCA_964459175.1 uncultured Oscillospiraceae bacterium | reverse complement strand
GGGAAGATTTTGCTTTACGAAATCAACCTTAATTGCGCATTAATATAACGGCGCAGCATTTCATTTAGATTGATTATACGGAGGACAAAATATGTATATACTTGCAAAACGATGGCAAAATACGTGAATTCTACACGAATTATAACCATTGAGCAATAACTTAAATATTTTTTATTACGAAAGGAATTATCATCATGACACAGAAGAAAACTTATAAAGATTTTGAAAACTACCTCAAGGAATTCCCCGACGAAAACGGCCGTTTCGGCGAATACGGCGGTCAGTATCTGCCGCCCGAGCTGGTTCCGGCATTCAAGGAAATCAACGACGCATATGAAACAATCTGCCGCTCCGCACAGTTTGTCAGCGAGCTGCGCCGCATCAGAAAGGAATTCCAGGGTCGCCCCACGCCGGTTTACCACTGCGAGCGCCTGTCCCGCAAAATCGGCAAATGCCAGATTTACCTCAAGCGCGAGGATCTCAACCACACCGGCGCGCACAAGCTTAACCACTGCATGGGCGAGGGTCTGTTGGCTAAATTCATGGGCAAAAAGAAGCTCATCGCCGAAACCGGCGCCGGTCAGCACGGCGTTGCGCTGGCTACTGCCGCGGCTTATTTCGGTATGGAATGCGATATTTACATGGGCGAGGTTGACATCGCCAAGCAGGCGCCCAACGTAACCCGCATGAAGATGCTGGGCGCGCGAGTTGTGCCGGTAACTCACGGCCTCAAGACACTCAAAGAAGCAGTTGACGCGGCGTTCGACGCATATCTCAAGGAATACAAGACCGCCATTTACTGCATCGGTTCGGTTCTCGGCCCGCATCCGTTCCCCAAGATGGTTCGCGATTTTCAGATGATTGTCGGTCAGGAAGCGCGCGAGCAATTTATTGAAATGACCGGTATTCTGCCGGACGCAGTCTGCGCGGCAGTCGGCGGCGGCTCCAACGCAATGGGTATGTTCCCGGCGTTTCTGTCCGACCCGGTTGAAATCTACGGCGTCGAACCGCTGGGACGCGGCACGGGAATCGGCGATCATGCCGCTTCCATTGCATACGGCAAAAAGGGCGTTTTGCACGGCTTCGAAAGCTATCTGCTTCAGGACGAAAACGGCGATCCTCTGCCGGTTTACTCCGTCGCAAGCGGCCTTGACTACCCCTCCGTCGGCCCTGAACACGCATATCTGCACGACTGCGGCCGCGTAAATTATACCACCGTTTCGGACGATGAGGCCATGGAGGCATTCTTCCTGCTGTGCCGTAACGAGGGCATCATTCCGGCAATCGAAAGCTCCCACGCCGTCGCTTTCGCGCTGCGCTACGCCCGCGAGCATAACACCGGCTCGATTCTCGTCAACCTTTCCGGCCGCGGCGATAAGGATATCGACTACGTCATGGAGCATTACGGCTTCGGCGAGAAATTTAATCTTGATTAATTTGACCATTGCGCTTCGGTGAGAAATTCGGTTTTTATTGGTTTAAAAATGCCCGACAATATTTGGAAAAACACGGCGTTTAGCTAAAGTCGAAAGTACAATATTGAATTTAGTAGGGCAAAATAAATTGCCTTCTCACACCACAGAACATGCCATTCGACATACGGCGATTCAATTCAAAATTAAATATGCGCTACTTTTTCATAGTAGTCAGAAATACTGATTAAGCCACGCTTGGTCAGTATTTCTTTTGGAATTACTTTTTTATCACCGATTTTGTTGCAAAAAATGATAATGGTCACCTCAGTTCGCAGCTTTATGGGCTATTCACTTCTCAACTCCGAGTTTTGGCAATCCTCACTCTCTTTTTTGAGCAGTTTTCCATTGTTTCGGATTATCACCCTTATCTGTGCTCTTAAATGCTCATATATGCTTTGGAGCTTCTGCTTCGTTTATCATATGCGGAAGTAGTTTATCCATCTTCTCGTTACCTTGTTAATTTTCTTAATTTGGTATATAAGGTCAATACTGCATCTTCTTTCTTTGTATACCTGCCTGATTTACGCATTAAGGTTACGGTGCCTCTGGAACCTCATTGTTTTTATGCCAACCGCCTATTACGCCTTCGTGCCGAGTTTCTGTCCGTCAGGCTACGATTTTGCTATTGCTTCTTCTCGCCAATGCCTCTCAACGTAAATCTTGGGAGTCACTTACGGCTTGGTTGGTAACTACCTCCCGGCGGAGTTGCACAGCAGAGCATTGATATGCTCGGTATAAACAAAAAGCCGACCTGCATTGCAGGTCGGCTTCAAATCGAAGTGGCGGGATTTGAACCCACGGCCTCTTGGTCCCGAACCAAGCGCGCTA
>CAYWMF010000295.1:0-2324 GCA_964459175.1 uncultured Oscillospiraceae bacterium | reverse complement strand
AAAATATATAATATTATTATAGCATAATATCTCATAAATTTCAAGTAAAATGTAACAATTATTTTCAAAAACAGCTATTTTACAAAATAATAATTGACTTTTCACAAATAGTGTTATATAATTATAGTAACAGCAATTACATGCTTTATAAAAACGGAGGTAACCATATGGAAGATTTTACAAAGACGCTCAACAGCTTAGGAAAAGACGCAATTAAAAGTGCCAAAAAGCTTAAAAACATGGCCTCGATAAGTATCGATATTTCTTCCGAAGAGGATAAACGCAAGGGCTATTTTGCAAAGCTCGGAAAGCTGTATTACGAAAAGCACGCCGACTGTCCCGACGAAGAGCTGGCAAAATTGTGTGAAAAAATAAAAAAATCCGACGAAAGACTCGCCGAGCTCAGATTGAGCCTTTCCCACGAAAAGGGGCTTACAAGATGTGACGGCTGCAGTGCTGAAATCAAAGCGGATTCGGTTTTCTGTCCGTATTGCGGCAAGGAAACGGAATTTAAAGCCGAAAGCGAGCCCAAAAAATCCGAAGTTTTATGTCCGAATTGCGGCGAAAAGCTGTCGGACGACATGTCTTTTTGCTCCAAATGCGGAGAAAAATTGCAGTAAATCCGCGATAATACTTCATGTATAATCAAGCACGGCGCAGCGTTAAAAATCAACGCTGCGCCGTATTTTTGTTGATTATTATTTTACGAACGCTTTGATAACGCCGTCGATAGCGGCAATATCGGCAATAATTTTATCGGAAACCTCGCCATTTACTTCAATCATGGTGTAAGCATAATCCTTTTTGGATTTATTCTGCATATTTTCGATATTAACCTTATCACCCGCAAGGACGGTGGTTATCTGCGAAACCATCGAGGGTACATTTTTATGAAGAATGCAAATACGCTTATCGGTTGAACGCGGCAGTGAAACGGATGGGTAGTTTACGGAGTTCTTGATATTTCCGTTCTCAAGGAAATCTATCAGCTCATGAGCCGCCATAACGGCGCAGTTATCCTCCGCCTCGGGTGTGGAAGCGCCGAGATGCGGTATAGCGATAATATTTTCGACATTCAAAATATCAGCCGACGGAAAGTCGGTAACGTAGGTTGCAACCTTACCGGATTTTACGGCTTCCTTGGTGTCGTCGGTGTTGAACAGATCACCGCGCGAAAGGTTGATAAGTCTTACGCCGTCCTTCATCATTGCAAAGGACTCCTTGTTGAACATGCCCTTGGTTTCGGGAGTAACCGGAACATGAACCGAAATATAATCACATTCGGCATAAATGGTTTTCAAATCGACAGCCTTGATGATATTACTGGACAGCGCCCATGCCGAATCAACCGTCAAATACGGGTCATAGCCGTAAACGGTCATACCGAGGTCGGCCGCGGTGTTGGCTACCATTATACCGATAGCGCCCAGACCGATAACGCCGAGCTTTTTGCCGTTGAGCTCAGGGCCGACAAATTTGCTCTTGCCCTTTTCGACAGCCTTGGCAACATCGTCGTTAACGTCCAGCGATTTAGCCCATTCGATACCGGCGGTTATTTTTCTCGAGGAAAGCAGCAACGCACACAGCGCCAGCTCCTTTACCGCGTTAGCGTTTGCACCGGGAGTGTTGAACACGACAATACCCTTTTGCGCGCAGGCATCAACCGGGATATTATTAACTCCGGCACCGGCGCGTGCGATGGCGCACAGCTCGTTGCCGAATTCCATTTCGTGCATGGAAGCGGAACGAACCATTATAGCGGTTGCGTTTTCGACATTTTCGCCGACGGTGTACTTATCGTCGAAAAGCTCCGTGCCGCAGGGAGCGATTTTGTTAAGCAACTTAATATTGTACATTATTTGTTTTCCTCCTCGAATTTCTTCATGAAGACAACCAGCTTTTCAACACCCTCTACCGGCATTGCGTTATAAATGGAGGCACGCATACCGCCTACGGAGCGATGACCCTTAATGTTTACAAAGCCGTTGGCTTCGGCTTCTTTGCAGAATTTCTTGTCAAGGTCGGTGTCACCGGTTACAAAGGTTACGTTCATCATAGAGCGCGAGCCTTTTTCAACAGGGGCAATAAAGCGCTTGGAGCTATCAAGGAAGTCGTAAAGGATTTTAGCCTTTTTAGCGTTGATTTTCTTCATTTCTTCAAGTCCGCCCAGGCTTTCGACCCACTCGAACACAAGCTTCGCAATGTAAATTGCGTAGCAAGGCGGCGTATTGTACATAGAATCGTTATCCGCCATGATTTTGTAGTCAAACATTACAGGCGAATTCTCTCTTATATTGCCGATAAGGTCTTCTCTTACGATAACC
>CAYWMF010000294.1:0-2331 GCA_964459175.1 uncultured Oscillospiraceae bacterium | reverse complement strand
CATTTATATATTTCCAATCAGATTTTTCATATTATACATGCCCGCCGGCTTATCGCGAAGAAATTCCGCCGCGCGAATGGCGCCCATCGCGAAAACCTCGCGGGAGGCGGCCTGATGCGACAGGGTTATAACCTCGTTATAGCCCGCGAAAATCACGTCATGCTCCCCCACTATCGTGCCGCCGCGGATAGACGAAATACCGATTTCGTTTTTGCTTCTTTCGCGGCGAACAGAGGCACGGTCATAGACGTATTCCGGCTTTTCGGGCAGAACCTCGGAGATTCCGTCGGCCAGCATAAGCGCCGTGCCGCTGGGTGCGTCCAGCTTTTTATTGTGATGCTTTTCAACAATCTCGATGTCAAAATCCGTTCCGAGTATCTCGGCGGCCTTTTTGGCAAGCTCGGTCAGCAAATTGATGCCCAAGGACATATTTTGCGAATAAAATACCGGGATTTTTTCAGCCGCGGCGTAAATGCTGTTTTTTTCGTCCTCGGTGTAGCCTGTTGTGCAGAGAACGGCGGGAATATTATTTTTTATTGCAAAATCCAGCAAATTCAAAATCAAAGCGTGGTTTGAAAAATCAATTATCACGCCGTTGGGCTTTTCGATTTCGTTAAGATTGCCGTACAGCGGATATTCGTATTTATCGTCCTTGACGATATCCACACCGGCGGTTATATCGAAATCCTCAAGCTCGCTCACCTTGGCGGTGACGAAGCGACCCATTCTGCCAAGGGCGCCGTTAAGAATAATATTTGTCATATATTTTGCCTTTCGTTATATAATGCCCATTTCTTTCATAATTGCCGAAAGTCTTGCGTGGTTCTTTTCCTCCATTTCGCACAGCGGCAGGCGAAGCTCGCCGTTGCAATAGCCCATAAGCGCCATTGCGGCCTTTACGGGAATGGGGTTTACCTCGCAGAACAATGCGGAAATCAAGTCATGGTATTTAAGCTGAAGCTTAAGGCTTTCTTTGATTTTGCCCTCATCGAACAGCGCACAAATTTTATGTATCTCGCCTGGCACAAGGTTCGAAAGAACCGAAATAACACCGCGACCGCCGAGAGACATGATCGGAACTATCTGATCGTCGTTGCCGGAATACAGCGATATTTCATCACCGCACAGTGCCATAGTATGCGCAATGGCTGACATATCGCCGCCGGCTTCCTTGATGCCGACGATGTTGGGATGCTTTGCCAGCTCGGCATAGGTTTCGGGCTTTATGCAAAGTCCGGTGCGCGACGGAACATTGTAAACGATAATCGGCTTATCGACGCCGTCGGCGATGGTGTAAAAATGCTTTATCAAGCCGCGCTGAGAGGTTTTGTTATAATAAGGAGTTACCATAAGCAGCGCATCTGCACCCTTTTTGCAGATATATTGGCTCATTTCGAGCGCGAAAGCGGTGTCGTTGCTGCCGGTGCCGCAAAGCACGGGAACACGACCGGCGGTACGCTTAATGCAGAATTCCATTGCTTCAAGGTGTTCCTCGTTGGTAAGAGTCGAGGGCTCGCCTGTGGTGCCGCAGACAACCAGCGCATCAATTCCGCCGTTAATCTGAAAATCAATAAGACGTCCGAAAGACTCGTAATCGACCTTCCCGTCCTTCATAGGGGTGATAAGCGCGGTAGCCGCGCCGCTGAAAACAGTTTTTTTCATAATCTTGTATCCTTTCCGTTCAGACAGTGTCATTTTATGTACGAAGAAAATTTTTTTGTCATCGTCCAAAAAACAGTTGAAAATTAAAACTTTATGGTGTATAATATAATCACATATATTTTAACACCTTTTTTCTGTTTTGTCAAATGGTTTTTGCATTTTTAACGCATATTTTTTAAAATTAATACAAAATTTTTGTTTTTTATTATGAAAGGATAAAAAATTGGACTTTCTCAAACGCTCAACTTACAATTATTTTTTGCCTGAGGAGCTCATTGCGCAGGAGCCGGCCGAGCCGCGTGACTCGTCAAGGCTTTTGGTGTGCAGAAACGGAACGACCGAGCACCGTCATTTTTACGATATAATCGATTACTTAAACCCCGGCGACCTTTTGGTAATCAACAATTCCAAGGTAATCCCCGCGCGCTTATGGGCTAAGCGTGAAAGCGGCGCCCTAATCGAGGTAGTGCTTTTGGAGCAAAAATCCGACGGCGTGTGGGAGGCGCTTACCCGCCCGGGCAAAAAGACGCGCCCCGGTACGATTTTGGATTTCGGTGAGCTGTTAAAGGGCGAGGTCATCGACACCGTCGAGGGCGGTAACCGCATTATAAAATTCAGCTACGACCGTTCGAAGACCTTTTTTGAAATACTCGACATAGTGGGCAATAT
>CAYWMF010000293.1:0-2334 GCA_964459175.1 uncultured Oscillospiraceae bacterium | reverse complement strand
CCGGCTGATCCGTGACATAGTCCGACGGGAAAAACCAGTCACCCTCATGGACAAACGGCTTAAGCTCATCGAAAATAATATCGGCTCCGTCGCCGGTAAGCGCGCTTATCGGTATAACCGAGGCAAACTCGAATTCCTTGGTATAGGCCTCAATTGCCGCAAGAATAAGCTCTTTTTTTGTAATATCGGTCTTATTTATAATAAGTATAACCGGTGTGCCGTCCTTTTTAAAGCGTTCGAGCAATTCACGGTCAGCAGGATGAACGGAGGTGTCAGCCTCACACAGTAAAAGCGCACAATCGACATCGCCTATAGCCTGTGAAACCTCCTTTACCATCACCTCGCCGAGCTTGGTTTTGGGCTTATGCATACCGGGTGTATCGAGAAAAACGTACTGCGTTTCCTTTACCGTAAGTATTCCGGTTATTCTTGTTCTGGTGGTCTGCGGTTTATTCGACACTATTGCAACTTTTTCGCCCAAAATGCGGTTGAGAAGCGTAGATTTGCCGACGTTGGGGCGTCCGACTATCGCAATAAATGCTGTTTTCGGTGTTAAATCCATATTATAATCCCATACTTTCTATAATTTTATCCTGTTTTTGAGTCATTTCCTTTTCATCCTCTTCGCTTGTAACGTGGTCATAGCCCAAAAGATGAAGCGTTGAATGTATTGTGAGATAAGCCAGCTCTCGTTCAAAGCTATGGTGATATTCCTTTGCCTGCTCTTCGATTTTTTCGACTGAAATTATAATATCGCCCAGCAGTACCGCACCCTTATCCATATCGAAATCGCCGACATTGTCATCATCCTCAGCCATCGGGAACGACAACACGTCGGTAGGGCGGTCAACCCCGCGAAATTCGCGGTTTATCTCGTGGATTTCCTCATTGTCGGTAAGCGTTACCGAAACCTCGGCATCATCCGGAAACCTTTCACTGCGGAGCGTGGTGCGTATTGCCTTTCTGATCAAGTTCTTGGTCTGAGCGTCGGCTTTGATTTTGCCGCCGAAATATACGTATGTTTTCATTTTTTCAACCTCTTGTATTTGACATTCACTGCCGCTTTTTTCTTTTCCTCGTATTTGGTGTAGGCGCGTATGATTTTGGTAACCAGCGTGTGACGAACAACATCCTTGTCGGTAAGCGTTACAATGCTTATATCGTCGATATCCGCAAGCACCTTGACAGCCTCGCGAAGCCCGGAAGTTTTGCCGTCGGGTAGGTCAATCTGCGTTATATCGCCGTTAACTATAGCTTTTGAGTTAAAGCCGAGGCGGGTTAGAAACATTTTCATCTGCTCCGGCGTTGTGTTCTGCGCTTCGTCAAGAATGATAAACGAATCGTCCAGCGTTCGTCCGCGCATATACGCCAGCGGCGCCACCTCGATAACGCCCTTTTCGAGATTTTTGTTAAAGCTCTCTGCGCCCATCATCTCATAAAGCGCATCGTACAAAGGGCGCAGATACGGATCTATTTTGTTTTGCAAATCGCCCGGCAGAAAGCCCAGCTTCTCACCTGCTTCAACAGCCGGTCGGGTAAGAATTATACGGTTGATTTTTTTGTTTCGTAATGCCGTTACCGCCATTGCCACCGCCAAAAAGGTTTTTCCGGTGCCGGCCGGCCCGACGCCGATTGTTACGGTGCTGTCGGTTATAGCCTCGACATATTGCTTTTGTCCGACGGTTTTGGGCTTGACGGGCTTACCCTTGGTGGTTATGCAAATGCAATCGCCGTCAAAGCTCATCAGCTCCTGCGATTGCGAGCTCTTAACCATGCTTATTGCATATGTGACGTTTTGTTCGGTTATGGTTTCGCTTAGCTTTGCCGTTTTTTTCAAATAATTTACCACCTCGGCCGCCTGCTTTACGTTTTCGGCATTTCCGCTGATTTTAAGCTCCGGCCCGCGGCTCAGCAATGCCACTTCGAACTCACGCTCGATAAGCTCGAGGTGACAGTCGAAAGCTCCGAGTATTTTGGGCAGTAAATCGGGATTTTCAAATGTTATTATCTGTTCCGTCATTTTCGGTTGTTTGCTCCTGATTATTATTATAGTAAAATGCTTTTTCCTGCGCTATATCTTCAATACATTCGACAGTTCCGCTGAGTATAAAGCAGTCGTCGAGTATCTGCTCCGAGAGGTTTTCGTTTTCAACAGCGACAGAATTCCTTGTGCCGATAAATTCGGCATAGCGGTCATATGCCATTTCACGTGCACGCTTTGGGTCAATATGCACCTCGCGCTGCTCGTATTCGGCATAGGTTGTAACGGCATAGTATATCGGCAGCTCTACGGCATCAAAAAGCGCCACCGTTCCCTCATCATATATTGTATCA
>CAYWMF010000292.1:0-2363 GCA_964459175.1 uncultured Oscillospiraceae bacterium | reverse complement strand
CTTCGAATAAGAAGAAATCGAATATGTACCGGGCTTTCTTGCAATGTATTTTGCATATCCCGCGCTGTTTACGTTGCCAAGCGCGATAATGCTTTCGTTGCCGTTTTTGTCGGTGAAGCCGATGACGGCATCGTTCGGAATGTTTTCGCCGGTAGCGTTTGTGAGCATGTAGTCATTGCTGTTGTAGCCTTCGTAGAGGGCACCGTCGGGAACGATTACCTGCTGGAAATCTGCGGTATATTCCGAACCGCGGCTGTAGTCCGGCTCGTCGTTTCCGCCATTAAGGAATTCCGCAGCTTCCTTGATGGAGCGGAAAAAGCCTGCTCTGGTCAGGGTGAATTCGGTACCGACGGGCGACGGATTGAGCGGGTCTATGCGTACGCTTGCTATAGTACCTTTCCACTGCGAGGAATGCTCGTTCATATCAATGATAAGGTTTTTCCATTCGCCGCTTGCATCTAACTGGAAGGTCGTAAAGGTTGTGTCTTTGAATACCGGGTTTGCTTCGTTCGTGTAGAACAGACCGCCCGAGGTTGCCGGAGAAACAGCCTTATATCTCATGGCAAAATAATGAAATTCCTTTGCATCAAAGCATTCTTCGGGCGTGAACTCATATTGGATACGTGCGTCGGTGGTGTCGGCATACAGCTTTACAAATCCGAGCTCGTTGGTGAGCTTGGCGCCCTCGGTATACCAGCCTTTCGAGCCATCCTTAGTTCTCAAATCCCATTTGGTGGTTTTTGCACCGGTGTTTATTATTTTGCTTTCATCTTCTTGAATGTCATCTTCGATAATGTTCAATGTTACTTCCTGGGCAAGAAATTCTTCGGCTTCCGCTTTGGTTTTGAACAGACCCAAACGGTCGATTTGGAGTTTAGCGCCTATTTCGCCGGGGTTTATCGGGTCAAGACGGAGAACGTTGAGAATTCCTTCCCAACAGCCGTGCTGATAGGACGACAAGTCGATTATATAATCAGCCCATTCACCGGTGGTGTTCTTAAGGTCGAACTGCGAATAGGTTTCGCCCATAGCCGAATGCATGGATGTCGAGAAAAAGAATCCGGCGGTTTTTATGTTGGTGTTTATTTTCATTCTGAAAGCGACATAGGGGTAACTTTCAGATCTGATTTTTTCGCTTTCGTTAAGATTAAAGACTACTTTGGGGTCCTCTCCCGTGGTTTCAAGCAGCCACTCGCCGTCGGCGTAGGTGGAGCGAAGCTGGTCTGTGATTGAAGCAAAACGGTTTACTACAGTAAAGTTATCGAGCACCCACACAGGAGCAACGGCATCGGGCTTTACGTTGAACGAATCGGCAAGCTTTATAGCTTCTTCTTTTGTGGAGGTAAAGGAAATCGAATGTATAAGCACGGTTACCGAGGTGGGATTGCTGTCCACGTGGTCAACGCGGAACATGCTGATCTTGCCGCCCCACGAAAGCTTGGTGAGGTCAAAAACAACGTCCTGCCAATCCTCGGTGGCGGCGTTGGAAAAGGCGGTATATGAGCCTTGAGTACCGGCCTTTATGCTGTCGGAGGTAAAGAAAAACTGGCCTTTGCCGGGGCTGTGAGCGCCGTCAATAATTTTGAAGCGGTAAACGACATGAGTATACTTGCTGGCATCAAGGGGTGCGTCGGCGGGAAAATAATGGGCTATAAACGGGTCGGAAGCGGTGCTTTTTACCTTAAGGTAGCCGTAATTTTCATCAAACGAATATTCGGTGGCCGATTTGTTGTAATCAGATATCCATTCATTTACTTTTTCGGCTGTGTCAAAGGTAAAAGTCAGGGTTTCGGCACCGGCAAATATTGTCGCACAGGCGGCAATAAATATGGCGCACAATAGAATGATGAACAGTTTTTTCATTTCCAAGCTCCTTTTTATATTGATTTTAGACAAAGTATATCATATTTTTTCTTAAATGTCAATATAAAACAGCAAATTATACAGAAATAAAAAAGAATAAATTGCTTTTTATGTGAGGCATATTGAAAAATGTGAATAAATAAAAAAGCAGCTGTGATTTTTCACAGCTGCTTTGAAATATTGGTTTTATGCTACGGTTATAAATACGCCGTCGCCGCATTCGAGTTCGATCGAATATGCGCCGTTTTCCGCGGTGAGAACAGTGGGTTCGCCGCGATAGTAGGAGGTTACGGTCTTAGACATATCGTCAAGAGTAAAGTTGACGGTGGTCTTTTTGGCTTCGTTGCCCTCAAAGTCAAGCATATTCGTGATGGTGAACGCCTTGCCGTTGCCCTCTTTTGCGTTGAAGCAACCGACCAGCAACGGATCGTTTGAAGTGATGCTTGCAAGGGTGGTGAAATCCTTGTATTCGCCACTCATTTTGAGATAAGGTGTTGCGG
>CAYWMF010000291.1:0-2384 GCA_964459175.1 uncultured Oscillospiraceae bacterium | reverse complement strand
GAAATAGGCTGCTGTATGTACTTGTGTGTGCATGAGCATGACGAGCTTTCGGGCGATGTACAGCCGCTTTTGAGAAATGTCAAGGCAATACGCGATAATATGGGGGAATGAAATGGACAGCACGAGATTTAAAAACAAAACCGCTCTTGTGACGGGAGCGGCGGTTGGTATAGGACGCGCGGCAGCAATTAAATTTGCCGCCGAAGGCGCCAATGTTGTGATTGTCGATGTAAATTATGATAAGCTTTGCGGCGTAAAAGCGGAGCTTGAGGCGTTTACAAAAAATGTTTTGGTGTACGAATGTGATATTACCGACGAGCAAAAGGTATACGAAACGGTAAAAGCTGTCGAAAAAAGCATTCGGCAAGGTGGATATCCTTGTAAATAATGCGGCTGTTTGGCGTTGCTGGTCCGCGTTTACGGATACACCTACAGATGAATGACGGAAATTTATTGATGTCAATATAATGGGAACGGTGTATTTTACTAAGGCGGTGCTTCCCAAAATGCTTGAGAGCAAATACGGAAGAATTATAAATGTTGCTTCGGTTGCCGGCGTTTACGGAAATGCGAATATGGTGCATTATTCAGCGACAAAGGGCGCGATTATTTCCATGACGAAAGCTCTTGCCAAGGAGGTTAGCGGAAGCGGTGTGCTTGTAAACAGCGTTTCACCCGGCAGTGTGAGCCCTGCCGAGCAAGCGGATTTGAACTATACTCAGCCGAGTGAGCTGTCGTTTATCGGACGAACCGGAAGCGATGCCGAAAACGCAAATTTGATATGCTTCCTTGCAAGCAACGAAGCAAGCTATGTTTCGGGTCAAAATATTCAAATTGACGGCTGTCGAAAGAAGCAGTGAGAATTATATTCTGTATTTGTTTCGCATCTCCTTGGGTGTGATACCGAATCGATTTTTAAACTTTTTTCTGAAATATGAAGCCGAACTGAATTCGAGAATGTCGCTTATATATTCGACAGAGCTGTCCGAGCTTATCAAAATATCCTTTGCGCGTTCGAGCAAAAGATTGTTTTTGAGGGTGTTCGGCGTCATGTCGGAGGCATTTCTGAACGCCGCATACAATGCCGCTTCACTGACGGCACAATGCTTGGCGGCATCTGGAATTTTGGCAAACGGATTTTCTTTCAAGTATGATACACATTTGCTTACGAGTTTGCTTTCACGGCTTGGTGCAGTGCAGCTCATAACGGGAAGCAACAGTCCGACCAAGGTGTAAAAAGTTCCTATATCGCGCGCGCAAAGATGCGCGGTATCGGGTAAGCTTTTTATAAGCTTGACAGCGGCGTCGTAAATTTCGGGAGTGGCGCTGTCAATTGATATTACTTGCACGGGATAGGCTTTACTGTCGAAATTCGGCATGTTCAAAAAGCCAAGCGAAATAAAGCTGATTTCATCTTCACCGTACCAATACGAACGGTATGGGCATTTGTTCGGAATATAGAAAATATCACCCTTTTCGATGTTAAGCTTTTTGGTTTCGGTTACTATTTCGCATCTGCCCGAAAGCATATACGCAAAATAATGCGACGGCGCGCCACAGCGATTGTCGGTGAAATGATAACTGTTGAATTTAATATTCATGAATCTGAAGCTTTGGGAAAAAATTGTATCGTTGAGATTTGTATTACTCATTATGACCTCGAAAAAATACAGAAAATTACCTCTTTTATTACAGGATAACATATTTTAATTCAAAAGTCAATGTGCTACAATTAAGTTAATATTAAATTTACAGGAGAAGTTTGAATTTATGAAACTTAAGCAAATTGTATTTACCGAAAAGGACAAGGCACAGCTTTTGGAGGTCGAGGCAAGCGAGCTCGGCGCAAACGACGTCATGGTGGAAACTATGGTGTCCACCGTAAGCTGCGGAACCGAGCGCGCCAATTTAACGGGCGATCCGAATGTCAGCATAAGCGGCGGTTCGGGCGTGTATTTTCCACGTTACCCCGGCTATAACAGCGCGGGCGTTGTGGTTAAGGTCGGCGACGCCGTAAGCAGTGTCAAGCTTGGCGACAGAGTGGTTGTATTTTGGGGCTTTCACAAGGATTTTAATATTGTGCCGGAGTCGCAGGTTATAAAAATAGAGGACGATAACGTAAGCTTCAAAACCGCGGCAATGAGCCTTATCGCGTCCTTTCCTATGGCGGCAATACGAAAGACACGCCTTGAAATAGGCGAAAGCGCGCTGGTTATGGGCTTGGGCATACTCGGCATGACGGCGGTTAAAATTCTGCGTGCCGCCGGTGCGGTGCCGATAATAGCCGCCGACCCGAATCCGAAGCGCCGTGAAATTGCTTTGAAAAACGGCGCCGATTATGCGTTCGACCCGCTTGAAGAGGGCTTCGCCGAAAGGGCTAAATC
>CAYWMF010000290.1:0-2396 GCA_964459175.1 uncultured Oscillospiraceae bacterium | reverse complement strand
CAGCCCTGATGGCAAGCGAAAGCATATTCTTGCGCATTTCGTCCAGACGCGCTTTATCGGAAATCAGCGCATCGACGGTTTTTATAAGCATATCCGCCGTCAAATCCTTTTCCTCGATAAGCTCTGCGGCGCCGCCTTTTTTCAGCACCAGGGCGTTTTTATATTGATGATTGTTTGTAACATTGGGCGACGGTATCAGAATTGCGGGCTTGCCCAGCGCCGCAAGCTCTGCCAGCGTTATGGCGCCGGCGCGGCAGATTACCAAATCGCTCGCCGCCATACGAAGCGGCATATCGTAAATATATTCCGTGATTTCTGCGTTTTTTACGCTTTCGAGCTGTTTTACCCTATCCTTACGTCTTTCCCACTCGTAGGAGCCTATGGCGTGAGTATGAACGACATTTTCGTTGTGCGCGACGTATTTTTCGATGAACTCCAGAATGTTATTGTTTATTTCACGCGCGCCGAGACTGCCGCCGAACGATAAAATCGAAAATTTATCCTCAATACCCAGCTTTTGACGCGCCTCGCTGCGCTCAACGCCGAGGATTGCGGGTGAAACGGGATTGCCGACAAGCACGGTTTTATTCGGCATACCGATATATTCCGCCGATTCCTTAAAGCTTATCATTATTTTGTCAACATAGCGCGACAGCATTTTGGTTGTCACGCCGGGCACGGCGTTTTGCTCGTGAATGGCAGTGGAAATGCCGGCTCTCGACGCCGCCTTGACTATCGGCCAGCTTGCATAACCGCCGGTTCCGATAACAATATCCGGCTTAAACTCCTTGAGTATGCTTTTAGCCTTAAAGGGCGAGGTGACCGCCTTATACAAAATCGGAATATTTTTCAAGGTCGGCTTACGTATAAAGCCTTTTACGTCCACGTGGTACAGCTTAAAGCCCTCACGCGGAATGAGCTTATTTTCCATTCCGTAGGGCGTTCCGACAAACGCAATCTGCGCATCGGGCTGACTTTCGAGTATTCGTTTGGCTATGGCGAGCGCCGGGTTTATATGGCCGCCCGTGCCGCCGCCGCTTAAAAGTACACGCATTGAAATCCCCTATTTCTCTATATAAGAATATTTGGATATGTTAAGAACCAATCCCATTTCGGCCATCAGTACCAAAAGCGCCGTGCCTCCGTAACTGAAAAACGGAAGCGGTACGCCGGTACTGGGCAGTACGTTTGTGACAACCGCGATATTCAAAACCACCTGAACGGCGATTTTGGACACAATACCGATAACCACGGTTTTGGTGTATTTATCGGGCGCGCGAAAGCCGATTCTGAAGCCGCGCCAGATAAAGACCGCGAACAGCAAAAGCACAAAGCAGGCGAACACAAAGCCCATTTCTTCGCACAGTATCGAAAAAATATAGTCGTTCTGCGGCTCGGGCAAAAACAAATGCTTTTGTCGGCTGTTGCCGAGGCCCACGCCCCACAGTCCGCCAGAGCCTATAGCCAGCATGGACTGATACGGCTGCCAAGCGTTGTTGCGAAGCTCATCCGGGGTCATTTCGTCGAACGGCTTAAGCCAGGTTGTCAATCTTTCGCGTGAGTGACTTGAAACCAGCAAAAGACCCAACATTCCGACCACGCCGACAGCGCCGCCGGCGCCCAGCCATTTAAATGAGCATTGCCCCAGCACCATCATTATGACGGTTTCGATACCGATAATAATAAGGCAGGACATATGCGGCTCGAAATACAGCAAAATCGCCACCGCGACAAGGAAGAAAAGGTAAGGAAATATGCCCGTCCAAAAGGTTTTCATACGGTTTTTCGGCGGTGTCACACGTCGGAAAAACTCGATTTTGGTTCGGCGGCAAAACGAATAATACCGGCGGTAAATCCGTGCCGCATACCAATTATCGCGGGTTCTGTGTTTAATATTGTAGTCCGCAAAGTACATTATCAGCGCAATTTTCAAAAATTCCGACGGCTGAATTTGAAAGCCGAGCAGCTCGATCCAGCGCGTCGCGCCGTTGGCATTGACGCCTATACCGGGCACCAAAACCAGCACCATCAGCACCATCGAGCCCCAAAAAATCAGCGGCTGAAATTTTCGGACAATCATGTAGTCAACGCGCGAAACGCCGAACAGGATAATAAGTCCCAGCGTTACGAACTTTATCTGCGCCTTGACATAGTGAAAGCTGTCGCCGTGGAATTTATTTTGAGCATAGGCGTAGCTTGCCGAGCAAACCATAACCGTACCGATACACAAAAGCAGTATTATCAATATCAAAAACATGCCGTCAACCGAGCTTCTGAGGCGGATTTTCGGCGTTGCGGTCGCCGTCATTCTGCGCGAACGCTTTTTTTGCGGATGCTCCGTCGCATTGCCGCGGCGAGTCGGTCGGTTATTGCTTTGCATAGCGACACCTCACTAT
>CAYWMF010000289.1:0-2405 GCA_964459175.1 uncultured Oscillospiraceae bacterium | reverse complement strand
CCGATAGCCGGTGTGGGCGCCAACGAAAGGTCCACTATGCCGAAGGGCACGCCGAGACGACGGGAAGCCTCGTAGGCGACAAGCTGTCCCATGCGGGTGATTTTAAATGCGGTTTTCTTTATTACATCGGCGATTTGAGTAAGATTGCAATTTCCGGCTTTTTCTATTGCCGAGGCAACCACGCCCGGGCCGGAAACGCCGACATTGATGACGGTTTCGGGCTCGCCCATTCCGTGAAAAGCACCTGCCATAAAAGGGTTATCGTCGGGCACGTTGGCAAATACAACCAGCTTTGCACAGCCGATGGAGCTGTCCGCGGCAGTATTTTGAGCCAGCTTTTTGATAATGTGACCCATTTCCGCGACGGCGTCCATGTTGATGCCGGTTTTGGTGGTGGCAACATTGATGGAGGAGCAGAGCTTCGAGGTTTCGGTGAGCGCCTGCGGAATGGAATTTATCAGCTCACGCGCACCGTTTGTAAAGCCCTTTTGAACCAGCGCCGAATAGCCGCCGATGAAGTTTACCCCCAGAGTGTCGGCCGCTTTATCCAGCGTTTTGGCGATTTTTACAAAATCGTCCGAGCTGCATTTTCCGCCGATAAGAGAAATCGGTGTGAGCGAAATGCGCTTATTGATAATCGGTATGCCGTATTCCTTTTCGATGGTTTGACAGGTGGGAATAAGGCGCTCGGCTGTTTTGGTGATTTTATCGTATATGTTGTCGCAAAGCCGCGCAGGGTCGTCGCTGACACAGTCAAAAAGCGAAATTCCCATTGTTACCGTGCGTATGTCAAGATGCTCGTCCTGAATCATGTTGATGGTTTCCAGTATTTCGTTTTTGTTTATTCCTAACATGATAACAGCCCTTTCTTATATTTTGTGCATGGAGTTGAAAATATCCTCGTGCATGGTGTGAATGGAAAGATTGTTTTCTTTGCCTATAGCGTTCATATCGTCCACAAATTCGGTGAATGCGACATTGAGCCTGTCGATTTCAACCAGCATTATCATGGCGAAATAGTCCTTTAAAACACTTTGCGAAATATCAATGATGTTTACGTTGCGGTCGAAGCATTTTTGCGAAACCTTCGCGATAATGCCGACGCTGTCCTTACCGGTAACGGATATAACTGCCTGCATGTTTGTTCTCCTTTGATGTTTATTTTTTTATTAAAGGCTGAGTAAAAAGCCCTCAAGGCGTTCCGCTATGCGCTTGTTGCCGTCGTCGCTCGGATGTAAGCCGTCCGGCATGTATTTGTTTTTGCTTTCTTCAATTTGCGGCGCGATACCGCTCATTTTGTATAAATCCAACAGCGGAAGCGAGTAATATTGTGCGGTTTTACGAATGATTTCAACATAATCCTCAAGCTGTCTGTGCGTGTTGGGGTTGATTTGCTGGCGGGAGGTGTGCAAGGGAGTCATAATAACGACGGTTCTGTCGAAATATTTTTTCGCAAGGCCGCCGAAAAGCACATGGCAGGCGCCACAGAAGGTATCGACGGTGCGATCGGAAAAGTCGCCGAAATGTGCCGTGCCGTGCAGAAAATCGTTAACTCCGCCGAGAACGAATACAAAATCGGCGTCGTCGTCCATGGTCTCGTAGCGCAGTGAAAAAGCGCCGCCGTTTGGGTTGAGCTCCTGATGTGCAATGCGCGAACCGCTGATGCCGTAATTTACAACCTCACCGAGCTCCAACGAACGCTTGAGATATTGATGATATATGTTTTCGGGGCAGGAGGTTCCGACTCCGAAGGTGATGCTGTCACCGAGAAAAACTGCCTTTTTGCCTTTAAAATATGCTCTTTCCATGATAAATCATCCTTTATTGTTTATTTCATTTAATGTGAAAAACATTTTTATGGGCTTTATCGCCGGCTCGCCCTCAATTTCCATGACCTCGCCCAGCGCAAAAAATTTGCCGTCCGAATTGTACAGCAAAGCTCTTTGACCGACGGTCGCGTCAAGCTTTATGCGTGAAAGGAAAACATGCGCGCCGTTCATTGCCAACGCGGAAAAGAAAGAATTCAGGCGAATCTTTTCAAGCCCCGAAAAGAAATCCTCGATGCTCATGAGAGAATTTTGCAATTCGGCCGGCGACATTTCCTTAAGCGCTTCCGGTGTTATCGCGTTTTTCACGTCGAAAATGCCGACATTAAGCCGCTCCAGCGACGCCATTGTGCCGCCGCAGCCCAGCTTTTTGCCAATATCGGCGCACAGCGTGCGAATGTAGGTGCCCTTTGAGCAGTGAACCGAAAAGTCGCAAAAATCACGGCCGACAGAATGTATTTTTATGCTTTCGATGTTGACCTTGCGCGGCTCGCGCTCCACCTCGCCGCCGCGGCGCGCAATTTCGTAAAGCTTTTGGCCGTCCTTTTTAATGGCGGAGTACATGGGCGGGATCTGGTC
>CAYWMF010000288.1:0-2408 GCA_964459175.1 uncultured Oscillospiraceae bacterium | reverse complement strand
GCATCCGCTTATTCAGCTTGCTCAGCAGGAAGGCGGAAACCGCCAGCAGGAGCATGCATCCCCAATTTCATGGCTGTTATCATAGTCTACATCTCCCATCGGATCATCTATCTTCATCGTTAACGCGTCATTATGCTCCATAATTGCAGCATTGGCCATACGGATATGTACGCGAATATTCTCCACAAGCATAGCATCTACGCACGAATATGGATCAAATTGCGTCTCAGAAATGATGGGGAGTTGTAATTTCCTAAGACTATTCTGATAATCTTCAATTTCTCTATTGAGGATTTTATCCAACAAGACTAATGTGTTACCTCGATGTTGTTCAGAGATAGGTTGTAAGCATTGAGGGCAAATAGAATTAGACGTAACAGAAAGAAACCCTTTCGCATTTAATAGCGTCGATATCCCCATCAAATCCAGCATTTCTTGCTCCCGCACGGACAACGGAACTCTTTGAGGTTTTTTCGACAATTGAATCTTTCCTGTTGATAGAACATCATAAGGAATTTTAATCGTCAATACTTCTGGTGAAATAGGGTTAGAAGCCGAACTCGTTTTTTCATATACAGTAATCAGTTGTTCAAACTGTGCTGTAACATCTTCTTCAGATTTTTCCGTAACTAACTGCCCCAGTCTTTTAACCTCAGTATCGGTTACCCTGGTCTTAATTTGGTGTTTTTTAATCCGAATACCGTCTGTTTCTGCCCACCCACCAACACTTTGTAGTGTCTTTGTAATCCTTGCCAACCAATACGCAGGGGATGCCATATTGCCAGTATCTGTATAATTACTACAAGTTTTCTTTTGTTGCTCAATCTTTTCTGCGATGGATAATAAGTTACTCTCTATTTCTTTAATCCTATTTTCAATCTGTACCTGGTGACCAAATAAAACAATCGACCCTAAACCGTCTTGTTGGAGCTTAATATTATCAGAAATGTAGGTTTCATCAAAAAACCGGATTCTCTCAGGTTTCCCGTTAGATGTTATCTTTATTCGATTTGTACCTGACATAGGAACAACATCTACTGTTCTTGGTATTATAGATTCTGCATACTCTCTAAACCCTCGTGCTAATGTACTTTTTCCACTTCCGTTTGTTCCGTAGACTAATGCCACTCGATTCCGTTTGGGCGATGTCCCATTTTTCGAAATATCGGGAAATAGTTCCAATGTTGCAGAATCGCTAAAAAACGGTGATTTTACACAAATACCAGTCATGCTATCCACCAACGGTATAGCAATAGCGTGCCATCGTCGTCGATGTTTCTTTCTATTTATTTTCCTATACCGAATATAGCGCAGGATTTTTCTAAGTGTGCAGCAAACAAAAAACGTAATTTTAGCCCCGTCATTCTCCATTCTTTCTTCGCCATAACATATTTCCTCGCTATTATCGAGGACAATTTTTTCATAGGAAGCAGCTGAGATATTTGCAATCAGTTCCGCCTTCGACCACCCGAACTGCTTCGCCGCCTTCATATACCACTCTCGCTGCTCCATGGTCAGATCCGCTTCCATGATGACCACATTCTGGATCCAACCAATCTCCATGGCTCGGCGCAGCAGGGCAGGGTAGTTTTCGTATGTGCGGTAGAAATCCCGCATCCGGCGGACATTTCTGGGAGAGAAACCCGGAACATCTGGATAATTTTCGTGCAGGTACTCGGCTGCTATCACTGCTGCACCCTTTTCGGCTCTCTGGCACACAGCCTTTCCGATGGCACAGTACAATTCCATCTGCGGGAGTTGCTGTTTCATCAAGATATTCAGTGTGCAATACATTTCGGTATAATCAATATTTTTCCGAATATTCACAGATTTCCCTCCTTCACGATTCAATTTTCTTATTCCGCTATCAGAATTACTTGTCGCACGCAGAGTGTCCCGGCCCGGTTGGGGATGTAGAGAATGCGGATGGTTGCGCCGACCCGCATATTGGCAAGGCCCTCGTACTGGCTCCGGGGCCAGGTCGTGGCTACGATTCTTCTACCATCGGCAAAGGTCATGTAAGTCACCAACTTTTTGCCTTTGCCCCAGCGCTTGCAGTCGATGGTAGCTGTGAATGTTCCCGGCTGGGTGTTGAATGCGTAGTCGGCTTCGTCAAATCCGCTCTGGCGAAACTGCCGCCTGGATAGTGCGTTCTTTTCACTCATGTCATTTTCTCCTTTAATCCTCACGTTTCCACGGTTCGTTATGGCTGACCACCAGCAGAATGATACATTGGAGGTGATGGACTAATGGCACTTCAGTTTACAGGTCCCTTTGCACCGATGTGTGAACAATTCGTTGCCGAGAGGCGGGCCGCTGGTCGCGATTATTCCCAGCAGGAAAAGATATTGCGTATTCAGCTCCAGAAGCCCCCGGTTGTTCTTCCGTTTCCGGCTTTCCTCCCAGCG
>CAYWMF010000287.1:0-2414 GCA_964459175.1 uncultured Oscillospiraceae bacterium | reverse complement strand
ATATATTATTTTCTCAATTCGACACGACGTATTTTTCCGCTGATAGTCTTGGGAAGCTCCTCGACAAATTCCACAATTCTGGGGTATTTGTAGGGGGCGGTATGAGTTTTAACGTATTGCTGAATTTCCTTTTTCAGCTCGTCCGTTCCGACGGTTCCCCTTGTAAGCACGATAGTCGCCTTTACAACCTGACCGCGGATTTCATCGGGTACACCCGTAACGGCGCATTCGAGAACATACGGCAGTTCCATTATAACGCTTTCGATTTCAAACGGTCCTATGCGGTAGCCGGAGGACTTTATAAGATCGTCCACACGTCCGACATACCAGTAATAGCCGTCCTCATCGCGCCATGCAGTGTCGCCGGTGTGATAAACATTGTCGTGATAAGCCTCTTTGGTGCGCGCTTCGTCACGATAATAGCAGGTGAACAAGCCGACGGGAACGCGCTTATCGGTGCGAATCACTATTTCGCCCACCTCTCCGATTGCGGCGCTCTTGCCGTCGGGAAGCATGATATCAACATCATACATAGGCGACGGCTTACCCATTGAGCCGGGCTTGGGCGTCATACCGATAAGGTTGCCGATTGTCATGGTAGTTTCGGTTTGACCGAAGCCCTCCATAAGCTTCAAGCCCGTAGCGTTATAGAACTGCTGATATACCTCGGGGTTAAGCGCTTCGCCGGCAGTATTGGCATATTCCAGCGAGGACAAATCGTATTTTTTGAGATCCTCTTTGATGAAAAAGCGGTACATTGTAGGCGGCGCGCAGAATGTGGTTATATGATACTTGGCGAACATCGGAAGAATATCATCCGCCGAGAATTTGTCAAAATCATAGGTAAATATCGGCGCTTCGCAAAGCCATTGACCGTACAGCTTGCCCCAAAGCGCTTTACCCCAGCCGGTGTCCGAAATGGTAAAGTGCAGACCGTTAGGATTTACGTTATGCCAATATTTTGCCGTTATCAAATGACCGAGAGCATAAGTGAATTTATGTGCGACAATTTTGGGATAGCCGACTGTACCGGACGAGAAAAACATCAGCATTGTATCTTCGCCGCCGGCGTACTTTTCGCCTTCGGGGCGCTCAAATGTTTCAGGGAAAGAAGCATATTCGCTGTCAAAATCGTGCCAATCTCCGCGAACACCGTTGCACATAACCTTAAGCTTAACGCCCGGGCATTCGGCAACCGCCGCATCCGCCTCCTCGGCGACACTGCCGTGAGAGGTGCACAATATAGCATCGCATTCTGCCAAATCAAAGCGATATACAAAATCCTTTTTCATAAGAAGGTTGGTAGCGGGAATTACAATTGCGCCGATTTTGTGCAAAGCCAGTATACATACCCAGAATTGATAGTGGCGTTTGAGAACCAGCATTACCTTGTCTCCCTTTTTTATGCCGAGTGAAACGAAATAATTTGCCGCCTTATTTGAAAGGCGCGACAGCTCGCCGAAGGTAAAGCGGCGTTCGTTATGATTGTGATCAACGTGAAGCATTGCCAGCTTATCGGGAGTTTTTCTTGCAATTTCATCGACGATATCGAACGCAAAATTGAAGCGCTCGCAGTTCTTAAAGGATATATCCTTCAAGCAACCGTTTTCATCCTCGACTAAATCGACAAAATCCGAATAAACCGGCTTATCCTGAACGACCGAATTAACCTTTACCGCCGGATTTTGAGCTACAAACGACGGCTCGGAATACTCGTGAGCGTTTCCGCCCGGATCCATTACAAGCGCGATAAACTTACATTCCTTGCCGCCGTAAGCGATCATGCCGTGCGGCGTGGTGCTGTCATAATACATGGAATCGCCGGGGTTCAAAATATCCTCGTGACCGCCGATATTAACCTTGAGCTGACCCTCGAGAATATAATCAAATTCCTCGCCGTTATGCGTTGCCAAGGCGATGGGCTCATTTTGTTCGCTTTCGATATAAGGAGCGGTTACCACAAACGGCGTTGAATACTTGCTTTTGAAATTACCGGCAAGATCGTTGTACGAAAAGCCGTTGCGGCGGTTTATGAGCATTCCGTTGCCCTTGCGCACAATGGTGAAGCGCGAAAGCTTTGCTTCTTCACCGGTTACAAGGTCGGTAATATCGACGCCCAGCGCGAGAGCACATTTATGCAAAAATGTGAAAGAAAAATCGCTTTCGCCGTTTTCGCATTTTTCGTAATCGGCAAGCGAAACGCCGACTATGCGCGCCATCTGCTCGCAGGATTTTTCGGAAATCTGGCGAAGCTCCTTTATTCTGCGTGCAATTTCTTTGAGTTGATTGTCCATGTTTTTCCTCCGTAGTATTAAAAAGATTTGTCGCGTCGTTGCTTGAAAAACAAAAAAACCGCCCCAAAAACTTTGGGACGGATAAAATCCGCGTTACCACCCGAATTGACAGCTTAACAC
>CAYWMF010000286.1:0-2418 GCA_964459175.1 uncultured Oscillospiraceae bacterium | reverse complement strand
CTCCTCCGCGATGCCGACGTCAAAAAATCTGTCGGGATATATTTTTTCAAATTTCGAAAGTCCGACGCCCTCGCTCATCGCGGCTGTTATCGCGCAAATTCTATTGTTTTCAGCTGCCATTTGCACGATTTTTTCGCCGAAAACCGATGACATTTTTTCGTATTTGTTATGCAAATGCGATTCGCCCGAAATACTGTGATAGGTAGAGGGGTTTTGCTCCGCCGGCGTATAGCCTTTGCCCTTCACGGTGCAAAAATGCACAAACGACGGTCCTTTATGCCTTTTTGCTTCACTGAGCAGAAGCTCGACGGTATCAAGATCGTTGCCGTCGGCCGGACCGTAATATTTTATACCGAGCTGTTCAAACATATTGCTGTTGGTGAGCAGTCGGCGCATAAGCATTTTAAAAAATTCAAGCATGCGCACCGCATAAATTCCGACAATCGGAATGCGTTTCAACAGCTTTTCGATGTTATGCTTCAAATAAAAATAGAACTTTCGATTGCGTATTTTCAAAAAATGACGCGAAAGCTTGCCGACATTTTTCGAAATTGACATTTCGTTTTCATTGAGAACGATTATAATATTATCGTCCTCATCGCAATTATTAAGACCTTCATAAGCCAGCCCGCCTGTGAACGCGCCGTCGCCTATGACGGCTATAGAGTAGTAATCATCACCCGAAATTTTCGCCGCCTTTGCATAGCCAAGCGCCGCCGATATCGAAGTACTGCTATGCCCTGCGCCGAAAGCGTCGTACTCGCTTTCGCTCATTTTTGTAAAGCCCGACAGGCCGCCGAGCTGCCGCATTGTATCGAAACGAGCGCTTCTGCCGGTAAGAATTTTATGAACATAGGACTGATGACCGACATCGTATATAATTTTATCGCGTGGCGGGTTAAATACTCGCATAAGCGCAACCGAAATCTCGCAAACGCCGAGGTTGGAAGCCAAATGACCGCCGGTTGACGAAATATTATCAATCATAAATTGGCGTATTTCGTCGCAATATTCGGCCGCGCGCTCGGTACTCAACGATTTCAATTCATCGGGAGTATAGCTTTTAAAACAGGAATTATCCAATTTGATTCTTCCTTTGTGTTATTTTTTCTTTTTGTTGAACTCAAAAAAGCACAACACCTTCGCTACAACGCGCACAACGTCGTTGCTGTAGCGCATACCGACACCCTTCAGCGCGGCCTTAGAGCCGATGGTAAGAGTCGAAATTGCAGCAGTTAAAAGCAAATTGCCGACAAAATGTGCGGTAGAATCCGCACCGGTGAAAAGCCGCACGGCAATTGCCGCGCCGGTTGCACCGCTGATAACGCCGCAAATATCTCCGATAACATCGTTGCAAAAGCTGGAAGCTTTTTCTGCGTTTTTGATCAGAGATACCGCTTTTCGTCCTGCCGGTATTTTACGTGCCGCCATGGAATGGAAGGATTTTTCATCTGCCGTGGCAATGGCGATACCGATAAAATCAAATATAACACCGATTGCGATAAACAACAGCAGTACAAGAAAAGCTAAAAAGATATTTAACTTATCTATATCACTGGAAATAATACCCATGATATTTGAAATACAAAAGGTTATCACAGATATTTTCAAAACCCACGATTTATTTACAACCGGCTTTTTCTTTTTTTCGATTTTTTCGGGTTTATCGTTTTTAGGCGTTCGACTGTCGTCCAAAATATCCTCCATTATATGAAAAAAGCTGTATCACCTATCAAATTATACGGTTTTGATACAGCTCGAATTATTTACGCTGATGGTGATATATCAAGTAAACCTTGCGGCATTAGGTCGAGTTGGCTTTCCCCGATCGCTACTTCTCGTCGCCGATGAAGCGGTTTCCCGTTAGAGCGAAAGGCGGCACGTCACCGATACCGCGACTTGATTGCCTTTAAGTCCGCACTGCAATCCTTGATATATCTAAAATAACAGCCTAGGAGTTTTCCTCGGCAGAATTCTGTCATTCTCTATCCTCTTTTGCAACCATGGTTTCAAGCAGCAATAACAACGATTTCCGGCCAAAGAATATCGCTGTCCGGTCCGCTATTCGCACACACTCACTCAAGGCAGGCTACTCTATCCACAGCAACTTTGTACCGCGCGATAGGTTTAATCTTTATCCGTAAAAGCAGTCAAAAAGATGCCTCTACGCAATAAAGCCTCCAGGAGTAAACGGGTCGAGCTCTGTATGCCATTACAGTCCGCCCGCAAACCCACAATCTCTCAGCACCCACCCCATACTGGGCGTAAAAAGCAAGCACCAAGAGCTTCATCGATATGCCCTTTCACGGATTTTTAGGCCCGTTTTCAAGAATACGAGTTCCGACTAGGATACTGCACCATCAAATTAATATATTCAATACAAAAATTTTAGCATATTATTCTGTATAACATATGAAC
>CAYWMF010000285.1:0-2422 GCA_964459175.1 uncultured Oscillospiraceae bacterium | reverse complement strand
TACCGGAGCAAAACAGCGTACCGTCGTTGACGATAGCCTTTTTCTTTTGCTCGTCGCATTTGAGCTTATCCGGCGCCAAACGCACAAGACCGCCCACCATAATGCAGGCGCTGAGCTGAACCGGCAGATATACGCCGATGGCGAACGGAAGCACGGGAATGCCGATAATTTCGACGGTAACCGCGATAAATACGCCGATGAAAACCAGCGCCCAGGGAAGATTATTGTCCATAACGCCCTCGATAATCAGCTTCATAAGGGTAGCCTGCGGTGCGCCCAGCTCCTCGCCGCCGAAGCCCCAGGCGTTATCCAGCAGATAAAGCGTGCCGCCGATGGCAAGCGCCGCCGCGATTACGCCGATAATTTCGCCGATTTGCTGTTTTTTGGGAGTTGCGCCGAGCAGATAGCCGGTTTTCAAATCCTGCGAGGTGTCGCCCGCGATAGCGGAAACGATACAAATTATCGAGCCGATAGCTATAGCGGCGGTCATGCCCTCGATTCCGGTACTGCCGGTGAGCTTTAGAATAATGGTTGTGATGAGAAGTGTCGCGATTGCCATGCCCGAAACCGGGTTGTTACTGCTGCCGACCAGACCCACCATGCGCGACGAAACCGTTGCAAAGAAAAAGCCGAAAATAACAACGATAAAAGCGCCGAGCAGAGAAATCGGAATTGCGGGAACCAGCCAAATTAAAACGGTGATAACCAAAATTGCAAGAATTACAAATTTCGGATTTAAGTCGCGCTCTGTGCGCAAATTGCCCGATTTGCCGCCGGATTTTATGCTTTTGAGAGCGCCCGTGAAGGTTGAAACAATCAGCGGCAGGGATTTTATCAGGCTGATTATGCCGCCCGCCGCCAGCGCACCCGCGCCGATGTAGCGTATATACGTGCCCCAAACAGCCGAGGCACCGCCGTTTTGATAAAGCATACCGATGGGCTGTGTGCCGGGAGAAAGCACTGTGCCCTCGCCGAAAAGCACAATCAGCGGAATAAGCACAACCCAGCTCAGCATGCCGCCCGCGAACATATAGGACGAAATGCGCGCGCCGCAAATATATCCGACGCTCATTACGGCAGGGTAAATCTGTGTACCGACAGCGCCGGCAAAGCCCTTTACGCTGACGGAAATCTCGCCTGCAACCACCTTAAGGCCGTCAATTATGAATTTGAACAGCGCGGCAAAGCCCATTCCCGCGAACACTGTGGAGGCGCCTGCGCCGGCATCTTCGCCCGCCAAAAGCACCTCGGCGCAGGCGGTGCCCTCGGGATACGGCAGAACGCCGTGCTCCTTGACGATGAGCGCGTTTCTGAGCGGAACCATGAAAAATACGCCCAAAAGACCGCCCAAAAGCGCTATAAGCGTGATTTCGATTATGCCGGGCTTGTCAGCCTTGCCCTCTGCCGCCCACAAAAACAGCGCGGGCAGTGTGAATATCGCACCTGCGGCAAGGCTTTCGCCTGCGGAGCCGGTGGTCTGGACTATGTTGCTTTCAAGAATTGAGTTCTTGCGCATTACTACGCGGATTACACCCATAGCGATGACCGCCGCGGGGATTGACGCCGATACCGTCATGCCGACGCGCAGACCCAAATATGCGTTTGCCGCGCCGAATATTATCGCTAAAATGACACCCATTGCAATTGAAGCGACGGTTATTTCGGGCGTTACCCGTTCAGCTGGAATGTATGGCTTGAATTCGTTTTTCTGATCCATGATTGCTCCTTGATTTTAATTATATGTACGCTTTTTGTTTATTGGAGCGTTTTTCCGGCTTGGTAGGCTCGTTCGAGCGCCGCGTGACCGACAATTTCGCCTATGCCGTGAACGCCGCCGGCTAAAATCGTGCCTGCCAGAGTGCATCTGTCAAAGCAGTCAACCCAGCCCCGAATGTCCTTGACGGTGCCGTCGAAGGTTTCGGGCTCGTCCTCTGCCGCAGTGGCCAAAAGATACGCCGATGTAAAACGGTAATCCGTTTCAAACAGCGGATTGGCGCGATCCAGCATGGTTTTGAGCTGGCCGCAAACGCTGTAATAGTAAACCGGGGTGGCAAATACCAAAACGTCGGAATCGTGCATTTTGGCGGCAATTTCGACGGCGTCATCACGAATTACACAACGTCCCCTGCCCTGACATGCAAGACATCCGCGGCAAAAGCCGTACTGCTTTTCGCGCAGATAAACGGTTTCGACCTGATTGCCCGCTTCGAGCGCGCCCTTGGAGAACTCTGCCGCCAGCGCTTCGGAATTGCCGCACTTGCGCGGGCTGGATGAAATGATTAAAACGCTTTTTTTCATATGAATTAACCTCTTTTTGTTATGTGAAATACGGATAATACGTTAATTTGCCGTGCTAAGACGGGTTTCTTACTCGCGAGCAAGCATTTATAATGCACAAAAGCTTTCTCGTATAGTATAGCAT
>CAYWMF010000284.1:0-2430 GCA_964459175.1 uncultured Oscillospiraceae bacterium | reverse complement strand
GTCCCCGGGCGCGGAGTCAAGGACGTTCCGGTTAAAGCGCCGGAGAAAAAGCCGAAATTGGTGCCGCCGGAAAACATGTAAAAATTAACAAAGCCGCGCTCAAGGCAAGCCTTATATGAATCAGCGGTTTCCTGCGGATCGCGTTTTTTGTACGGTTCGCCCCAGTAAATTGCGCGTCCCGACCACAGCTCTCCGACAAAAAAGGATATTGCGGGTACATTTTCTGCCCCAAATTGTAAAAGCCCTTTTCCGAACCCGGAATTGAACGAAAATTCGCCCCACGCATAACGCCGTCGATCGAACCCATTTTCGCAAGCGCGCCAACGGAATTATCGGTAGTATAGAGCGGCACATCAACGCCGAGCTTTTCCGGCATGTTCTTCAATTCGTCAAGATATTTCGGGTCATAGCCCGAGCCGCCGTATTCGTTTTCGACGGCAACCATAATAATCGGCCCACCGTTTGTTGAAAGATACGGCAATATTTTCGGAATCAGCACCTCATAATATTCACGCACATGCTTCAAATATCGTTCGTCAGAGCACCTTATGTCCAGCTCCTCACAGGCTAACCAGCCGGGCAAACCGCCGAAATCGCATTCCGAGCAAAGATACGGCGACGGACGCAAAAGTACTTTAAATCCCATTTCATCCGCCAAATCCAAAAATGCGCAAATATCGAGAAATCCGTTAAACTCAAATTTGCCTTTCCGAGGTTCATGCAAATTCCACGGTACATAGGTTTGTATTGTGTTCAGACCGAAATCCTTTGCCAAAAGAAGATGCCGCCGCCATTCGGTTGGATAAATTCTGAAATGATGAATATCTCCCGAGGCAAGATAATACGGTTTGCCACCGAGATAGAAGCCATCGTTTTTTATTTCAAGCTTTTCGTTCATAAAAACCTCCGATTGTTTTTTTACAATTATACTTCATTCGTTCGGCAATATCAAGCTTAAAAATCAATTTTAGCAAAATAGTACCGTAAAACAGCAGTTCTGTTATATAATTGTCATATGGAATACAAAAGGGCTCACCCGGCAGCATGTTGCCGACACCGAGCATTTGAAAAATGCTGTCCCTATCGCCAAGGGTGCGTAAGGGAACGGCTTCAACAGTAGTGTTGCACCAGTGTACGACCGCATGCGAATATATAACGCCGGTTTCCATGGAAAAAGCTTTCACAATTTCGGTAGTTGCACAATATAAAAAGCCTCCCGACAGCTAAAACTGTCGGGAGGCAAAAGCTTTATTCTAAGCTTATCTTCTCTTCTTGATGGAGAGAGCCGCACCTGCGGAAGCTACCATGGTGATGAGAGCAGTGATGATGCCTGCATCAGCGGTAACGGGAGCGGTGGTAGTAGTGGTAGTAGCAGTGGTGGTGGAAGCCGCGGGAGTGGTAGTGGTGGTAGTAGTGGTGGTTGCAGCAGCAGCGCCGGTAGCGGAAGTAGCGCTCAGGCGAATACCGTTAGAACCGCACATTACATCTTCATCAACAGAGCTTCTGCCGAGAATACCTGTACCCCAGCTGATCCAGCCGTTGTAACCGCTTTCTTCATCGTCGCAAAGAACACGAGCGATAACAGCGCCGTAAATGTCGCCGACCTTAGCCTGCTCAACGCCGATGGAATCCCACGGAATAGCGATTTCGTAGGTGGTGATGCCGTTGTCGCGCTTAATGTTGTACTTAGCGCCTTCAACCTGACCGTTTTCGCAGGGGCCGGACCATGCCCAAGAAGAAAGGGTGTTGCCCTCGCCGCTTACAAGGCCGAATGCCATGTTGGTGTAATCGCCGCTCCAGGGATCTTCTTTATCATCGGTGGAGTTAGGTCCTTCGGGGTCAAAGCCCATCTGGATAGCGTCGCCGTTCCAGAGAGAGCCTTCGCTCTTTGCAAGGCCGTGAGTGGTGTCGGGAGCGGTAACACCTATGTAGTAATAGGTTTCATCCCAACGGAGCCAGAGGTTGAAGTAGAGGTTTGCTTCATCTTCATCAACGCCGTAAGAGTCAACGTACTGAGTAGTTGCCTGAGATTCCTTAACAACTACGGTTGCCTTGCCCCATTCAGCTTCGGTGATAACACCGTCGAGCTTGGGAGCGGTGGTGAACTTGAGAGCCTCAACTTCTTCGTTGGGGATCTCTGCGCTGACAGAAACTATCAGCGAGCAAAGCATTACTGCTGCGAGAAGAACTGCTAAAATCTTTCTCATTTTTGTTTCTCCTTTTAAAAATAATATTGACAGTTTAACTGTCTTATGAAAATATAATACTACAAAATCGGTTGATTGTCAAGCTTTTTTTTAATATTTTTATCGGTTTTGTCTGCCAAGAAGCGATTTTCATTCTTTTGCACCAAAAGCGTGTTTATTTTTTGTGCAAATTGCCAATGCTTATAAAGAGATATTGACAAATCAGTTTATTTCTATTATAATT
>CAYWMF010000283.1:0-2440 GCA_964459175.1 uncultured Oscillospiraceae bacterium | reverse complement strand
CAATAAAATATTATATCATATTTTGTCGAAGTTGTCAACCGCTCGATATTAATTTATGCCAAGGCTTCCAGCTCGCAAAATGTGCATTCGTAGTTTTTCGTAAGTTTGATTTCAAGCCCGTCCTCACACAGCTCTTTTCCGCTAACGGTTTCGTCGCCGACACGGTAGACGGCATTTTTGTCGGCAAACGGATAAAGCATGATAAGATGCTGCTGTTTTTTGAGTGAAAATATCAAAAGCTTGATTTTTTTCATATCGTTGTCGTGATATTCGAATGCGACGACAGAATCGGAATCGGCAATAATTCTGCAAACGGCGGTTTGCCAATACGGACGCTCGGCTTTTATCGCTTTTACGTTATCGGATATCAGCTTGAAGGTGTCGTCGGAAAGCAGGTTCAAATCGGCGCTTATGCCGAAAGGCCCGCCGAGCATCATTCCCTTTAGGAACGACGGCTTTAGCTCAATGGCAAAATTCCATTCGTTTTCGTGGGCGGAAAGGATTTTATCACACGAGCCGTTGTAAATAGGCTCAAACTTTTCGAGCGAACGAACGGCAGCCCATTTTTCCAAGAACTGAGCCGGCATACGTAAAACGGTATCCTTGAATATTCTCATTATTTCGTACGGACTGTGGTCGTCCGAAATCCAGTACGAATCGTATAAATCGGCGTCGCTTAAATCCATTCTCAGCCCGCCGCCGGCACAGCATTCCAGATATACCTCGGGGTGTGCGGCTTTTATATGTGCAAGGACGTCGCGGTTGCCTTCGTGGTATTTTGCGAGCGCCAGACCGTCATGATCGAAAGGTAAGTCTTGATTGAAGTCAAATTTAATGAATTCGACATTGTATTTTTCGATAAGCTTGATGGCTGTTTCCACAATGTGGTTGCAGGCGTCGGTATCGGCAAAATTCAAAAAATACTTTTTGTCGTAAAATATAAAATATTCCGGGTGACGGTTGATGATTTCGGAACGGTCGCCCGCCGATTCTATTTCGAGCCAGCAACCGAATTTCATGCCTTTTTCACGCACTTTGTCACTTATGCTTTTCATGTTGCCGCAAAAACCGTAAGTCATGTTTTCGTGCCAGTCGCCGCGGTATTCATACCATGTTTTTCCGTTGCCGAACCAGCCTGCGTCGATGACAAAATATTCGGCGCCCAATTCGGCGGCTTTGTTTATCTGGGACAAAATGTTGTCGCTGTTTATACGGTCGAATTTATATAGCCACGAGTTGTATATTATCGGCATTTCACGGCGCGGAAACCTGTTATTTATATATTTGTGAAGCTTGTGGCAGTCGAGGTCGAGTTTGCTTTGCACGGTGTAGCATATTACCTCGGGCAAAAATATTTTTTCGCCCGTCGAAAGTTTTTGAGCCAAGCCGTATGGATGTACGCCGAGCTCAACGCTTACATATCCCGCCTCGCCTCCGTAGGCATTTTTGGAAACGCTCATTTCCCAGGCAGTATGCGGAATTAAGTGAAAAGCGTATCCGCGCTGTGTTTGAGTGTTCCATATGGCAATGAAGGGCGATGCGCCGTACGAGCTCCGCGCGCTGTGAACACCGGCCGAAACGGTTGTGTTGAGCTTTTGCCACATTCCGCGGCTTTCGTTTTGCCAACTGCCGTATTGTGTGTAGACCTCCCAATCGCCGCCCTCAAAAACAAATTTCGACTTCAAACCGTTTATTACAATATCGTCTGTCGAATTGTTGACAAAGAAACCGTTTTGCGTTAAAACGCCGTTTTCGTCGTTTTTATATTCGAGAAAAGCGGTGTATAAATCATTTTGGGCGGTGACGGTATTATTTTCAACGGTAACTTCGCCGCAAACCTCGCCGAAGCTTCCGTAAATGCTGAAAAAGTCTTTTGCGTCTCTTTCAAATCTTATTCTTTTCATATTATGTACCTCGAAATTCTATTTGGCAGTTGCTTTAATCATTTGAGAATACGGCAATTTTTCAAAGCCCATGCGCTTATACAGCTCGACGCCGCGCACATTGTCGTCCTCCACCTCAAGGCGTAGGCGCGCATAGTCAAAATTATTTTCGATATATGCGAAAAGCTCGCGTCCGAGCCCCTTTGAGCGGAATTGCGACCTTACGTATATATCCTCGAACCATATGCACATTCCGCCGGCTTCCGTGGAAAACTGCTTCGAAAGCGTGCAGTAGCCGACCGGCACAGAATCATATTCCAGCATCAAAATATGCAGATAGGTGTGCGATTTTATCGCTTCGTTGAAGGCGTTTTCATGATATTTATCGGGTATCGCGTGCAGCACGGCGTCCGAAGAATAAAATTCTTTTGCCATTTCCATAAAAATTTCTTTGTCCGATGCTTTTATTTCTCGTACCATTTTAATCCTCCGAAAGGTCTTTTAATATATTCTATTATATTCTACCTTAAAAGTATGAAAAAATCAACCGTCCGCCT
>CAYWMF010000282.1:0-2455 GCA_964459175.1 uncultured Oscillospiraceae bacterium | reverse complement strand
TCCCACAGGGGATCCGCGACGCTCATGTTGTATTCCGCGCTTTCCATGAGGTTGGGCACGGTGTACGGCCGCACGCCGACGCATTTTTTGTCGGAAAAAATGCGCTCTATCGCCTCGTAATTCTTGCGGTTTTCAACGTGCGCGTCAATGTAGCCGGTTTCGTAGTCCGCATCGGCAACATAGTCGAGCATGTATTTTAAAATTCCGTCGGCTTTCGAGTCTGCGCGCAGTATCATATCGTAGCATTCGACATACGCCGACGGGCAATAGGTACGCGGACGAGGATAGGTGTCGCACTCGGTGAAAATTTCAATGCCGCTGTCGGCGCACATTGCCAGCTGCATTCGCACGATTTCCATTATTTTGCCCAGCTGACCGAAGCCCTTTGCCCAGTAGGCGGCGCCGCTTGTTCGCATAAACGGCTTTGTGTCGCCTGCCATTATTTTCGATATTTCCGGGGCGTACCAGCCCTCGCTGCCGTACGAGGACGGCACACAGCAAAAGCCGAGCCGTACCTGCGGGTTCACCGTATCCAGCGCCTGCCGCAGTGCCAAGGCAAATTCCGCCATGGACTCGCCTTGAACCTTGAGCCATGCCGTGCGGTATTTGCTTTTGCCGCCGTCAAAAAGCAGCTTTCTCAAATCCTTTTCGTCCACCGCTTCGCCCAGCTCTTTTTCCAGCCGCTTCATATGGCGGGGACAACAGCAGGCAGGCGTATTGCGGTAGGTAAGCCGAAAATCATCGTCCAGCATTATCATTTCGGCGCCGCATTCGGCTACGCTTTTGACCCAGCTGCAAAAATCCGCCTTGAACTGCTCGTCCAGCGGGCAAAATGTCGCCGTGTCGCCGTATTCCATGCTTCGTATATTGCCGTATTTTGCGGGCGCGGTCTGCTTTGCGCCGCTGTGGCCCAGTGTTTCGCCCAGCCAAACCAAAACCTCAAGGCCGTTTTGCTTGTAATAGCTTATCAGCTCTTTTAAAAGCTCCAGGTTTTCAGGCGACGAAAATGTATAATCCAATTCGCGGTCGAGCGCAAGAGCAATACGCCGTGCACCGCCGCGCTTCAATTCGCTGAGAGTTTTTTCTTTGTTGAAATGCCCGTTTGTGACAACTGTCGGAACGGTAATTTTGTACATAATAACCTCCCAATTCAATATCTTAACTATATTATATATAAAACCGCGATTTTGTCAAGAGATTTTTATAAATGTGGTATTGCATTTTTTCGAAAAAAGTAATATAATATAACACGCGAGGTGATATTGTGGCTAAGGACAAGGAAATCAAAACCAATGCCATGCGCTTTCTTGAAACCAAAAAGGTTAAATATACCGTAAAATCCTACGAATGCGAGGAGTTTATCGACGGTGTCGATATTGCAACAAAGCTCGGAATACCGCTGGAGCGCACCTTCAAAACGCTGGTGGCACAGGGCAAAAGCGAAAATTACTATGTTTTCGTACTGCCAGTTGCCGATGAGCTTGATTTGAAAAAAGCGGCGAAAACCGTGGGCGAAAAGTCGGTCGAGCTTATCCATGTAAAGGATATCAACGCCGTTACCGGCTATGTGCGCGGCGGCTGTTCGCCGATTGGCATGAAAAAGCAGTTCAAAACCGTTATCCACGAGTCGGCGGCAAGCTATGACACCATTCATATCAGCGGCGGAAAAATCGGGCTTCAGCTCGAATTAAACCCGCTTGAATTGGCAAAAATCATAAATGCCAAGCTTGAAAACATTATATTTTAACAAAATGCGTAAAAATTAATACGCAGTACATTTCTCGTTAATATGTTTGTTGTATTATGCTATCATATGAATAGGAGGTGTTTTGAATGGCATACATTATTACCGAAGATTGCATTGCTTGCGGCGCTTGCATTGACGAATGTCCCGTAGGCTGCATTTCCGAGCAGGACGGCAAAATCGTAATTGATAAGGATACTTGCGCTGAATGCGGATCCTGCGCTGAGGTTTGCCCTGTAGGCGCACCCAAGGCCGAGTAATTCCGTCGGACAAATTTATCATCAAAAGGACGTGATTTTTCACGTCCTTTCAGTGTGTCGATTTTTTATCGACACACTGCCGGACTTTTGAAAAGTCAGGGATATTTTGCGCTGTATGCCCGTCGGCGTACAAAGGTACGATAGGGCATACAGCGGCAAAAAGCGCACAATTTGATTATTTTATTTTTTCTGGACGCGGTATCGCGACTTTCTCGACAGTCTGAAGGACGTGATTTTTCACGTCCTTTAATTCTATTGAAAATTATATGAGACTTGATAAAATTAACGAAAATTTAAGTATATACCAATACGAGGACGGCTTTTGCTACGGAACCGACGCCGTGCTTTTGTCGGCTTTTGTCAAATGCAAAAAGACCTCCGTCGGCGCCGAGCTGGGCACGGGGTGCGGCATTGTTTCGATTTTGCTTGCTTACCACAAAAGACCCGCCGC
>CAYWMF010000281.1:0-2456 GCA_964459175.1 uncultured Oscillospiraceae bacterium | reverse complement strand
AGTCAATACTTTTTAACAAATTTTCCAAAACGCAAGCTGTATAATTTTATTTTTTTGACAAAAAGCAACGCAGGCTTTGCCTGCGTTGCAGAGAAATTCTAAAATAGCGAATTATTTGTCAAATCCTCCGAATTCGTAAAAACCGGCGGCCTTAAGGCAGTCGATATATCTATCGAAATCAATCTGCGGCATTCCGCTCATGAAATGGTTTTTGCAGGTCTTGCCGTCGCAGGTCCATTCGATAAGATAGAAAATCTGCTTTGTCGGGTCACTGCTGATTTTGCACACGGGCTCGGAAACGTTATCGTTCACTCTTCCCTCACCGCTTGCAACCAAGCGATTGTTCGTGACATCGGTAACGGTATAACGGAAGCTCTTTCCGCTTTGCAGGTCATTGACGGCGTAAAGCGTCAAATCACCGCTTGCGTTGGGCTCGTCAAACATCAGGCACAGCGGCTGTTGGCAGCGGCGAATGTAGTAATACGCCAGTTTCTTTTGGTAATAATAGTCCACAATCGCATCGGAAATCTGCGGCCAGCCGTCGATAAGGTTCCACCAAATAATACCCGTGCGGCGCCATTTTGAAAGTCGGAAGCGCTCGATAAAGTACTTAAAGGCCTCCGCCTGAGAAATCTGGCTTGCCCTTGCGAAGTTTTCCAAATCCTGCGGCATTTCGGTGAACAGCGTTGCAACCTGATCCGACATAAGCTTTATGCGGTAGAGGTACGGCGCGTCCTCCTTATCCTCCGGAGAAGCGGCATGGCACAGCCAATCGCGGTTAGGCGTGCCGTCTTCGCGATACCACGGCCAGAGCCTGTCGGGAGAAATAAACTTTTTGAGCGATTTCGGCGAATTACAGCCATGATAACCGGTTTCACTGGCAAAGCAGCAAATCGAATTGCGGTAAAACTCGCCCTTGAAATAATCGCGCGGACCCCAAAGATGATGCTCGGAAACCCTTTGCACATCGGTTTTGTAAGCATATTCGTCGTAATACGGCGAGCTGGGCAAATACGGACGTGTCGGATCGTTATTTCTGATAACCTCGGGAAAAACATTTCTGGTAATGACGTTTTTGTTGGGGTCGCCCTCGGTGCCGCAGCTGTCGCATTCGTTATCGCCCGCCCACAGAATAATTGCGGGGTGCAAACGCAGACGGCGTACAACGGCAGTTGCCTCCTCACGCATAACACGCTGAAAATCCTCGTCCTGCGGATATGCGGCACAGCCCATTGTGAAGTCCTGCCAAATCATGATACCGTTTCTGTCGCAGAAATCGTACAGCATATCGTCCTCGTAAACATTGCCGCCCCACATGCGGATTATATTACAGCCGAGGTCGTTGAGCATCGGCATAATTTCAGGCAGTCGATTGACGTCGTTCGAGTGATAAGCGTCCACCGGAACCCAGTTTGTGCCCATTGCGAAAACGCGTTTGCCGTTGATTTTGAAGCAAAATTCGCCGTTATCATTCTCATCTATAATACTTGTGCGCACAAGCTCAACCGTTCTTACACCTATGTTATATTTCTTTTCGTCCACCGGCTTGCCGTCGCGCAAAAGCGTCAGCGTTACCTCGTACATATCGGGATCGCCGTAGTTTCTCGGATACCAGAAGCGGCAGTCGGAAATATCAATATATTCCTTGCCGCGGATAAAGTAAGCATTAAACTGCTTTTCAAACCTCGATTCGCCGCACACGCCCTTGATAACAAAGGAATAATCGCGGCAATCGTCACTTTCGGCGTCAAAGCGGTAGTTGATGCAAAGCCTTGCGGTTTTATTTGCGATACTAAGGCTCATAACCTTGGCAAAGAACTCGGTAATGCAGTCGGTTTTATTTTCCGTGATATACACCGGACGCCAAATACCGCCCGAAACGGCACGCGGCATTATATCCCAGCCGTACATATGCGGCGCCTTGCGGATATAAGCGCTTTCCTCATTATAGCGGAAAAATCGCACGGCGACGGGATAATCATAATTTCTGGCATGAATTACCGCCGGAGTTATATGAATGACAATTTCGTTGGTGCCGTTTTTGAGGTTGATCGGAAATTCGTGCGATATAAGCATATTTTCGGTATGCGCGGCAAATTCGCCGTTTATGTAAATGTCGCACACCGTGTCCAAGCCCTCAAAATGTATAATCGGCTCCTCGCCGCTGTATTCGAAGGTGCGATAGTAAAACAGATGCAGATTTTCCAGCTTTTGAAGCGCCCAAACGTTTTCGGAGCAGAACGGATCGGGAATCAAGCCGACACGGTACATATCGAGCTCAAAATTGCCCGGCACCTGCGCCTTGATTTTTGGGTACGACAGCGCTTCGATTTCCTTTATACTTGTGGGGAAAGCCTTATTCTTTATTTCGCGGTTTTCGGCATACATCAGCGACCATTCGCCGCAAAGTGAAAATTTTTCCATAAATACCTCCTGTTTTTTATTTCATTATACAC
>CAYWMF010000280.1:0-2466 GCA_964459175.1 uncultured Oscillospiraceae bacterium | reverse complement strand
ATCTTCTCGATGATTTTCGAAGTCGGCTTGATTCTTTTGGCGTATCGTTTGTTCGGCAACGCCGGGCTTTACGGTATGACGGTTTTTTGCACAATTGCCGCCAATATCGAAGTAACCATACTTGTCAGCGCGTTCGGCATGGAGCAGACGCTGGGCAATGTACTGTTCGCCTCGTCGTTCGTGATAACCGATATTTTGAGCGAAAACGTCGGCAAGGACGCGGCAAACAAGGCGGCAAAGCTCGGTATTTTCGTCACCGCCGTGTTTATCGTGCTGACGAGGAGCTGGATGCTTTACACGCCTGCCGAGGCGGATATCGTGATGGACGGCGTCAGAACTCTGTTCGGCAATACGCCGCGCATTATGACCGCCAGCCTTGTGGTTTTTGCGGCGGTACAGCTTTTCGACGTGTGGATGTACCATAAGCTTTGGAACTTCACCTCCGCAAAATTCGGTAATTCGCAAAAATATTTGTGGCTGCGCAACAATATCGCAACCCTCACCTCTCAGCTTATAAACACCGTGCTGTTCACGCTGGGGGCATTTTGGGGCATTTATCCCACCGATGTGCTTTTGAATATAATGCTTTCGAGCTACGTGATATACATTGTCACCTCACTTTGCGATACGCCGGTGGTATATATCGCCCGATATATGAAAAAATCGGGATTAATTCCGGATTAATGTTGATTTAATTATTGACATATTCCTTTAAATATGCTATACTCATAAAAAATAATAAAGGGGTCTGAAGCTATGAATATGAATGAATTTTTGCCCGCAGAGGGTGAAAAGCCGCTGGACAGAACAGTCGCCGATGGCGGATATTGCGGTATTTTCAGAACCATTGCCTGCGTTGGCGACAGTTTGTCGTCGGGCGAATTCGAAACGCTTAACGATAAGGGCGAAAAGCTGTATGTTGATATGTTCGAATATTCCTGGGGGCAGTACATTGCGCGCATGGCGGGCTGTAAGGTATATAATTTTTCGCGCGGCGGTATGACCGCAAAGGAATATTGCGACGGCTTTGCCGAGCAAAACGGCTTTTGGGATAAAGAAAAAGCGGCTCAGGCGTATATTATCGCGCTGGGCGTCAACGATTTGTACGGCAGAAATTACGAAATCGGCACGGTGGGCGATATAAAAGAAAATTACGACGATAATCCCCCGACCTTTGCCGGATATTACGCCCGAATAATTCAGCGCTACAAAGAAATTCAGCCGCACGCCAAGTTCTTTCTTATGACCTTTCCGCGTGATATACGCAGTGACGAACAGCGCCCCAAGGGCGACGCTCATCGCGAACTGCTGTACGACATGGCACGGCATTTTTCCAATACCTATGTCATAGATTTGCGCGAATATGCGCCGATATACGACGACGAATTCCGAAAAAACTTCTATCTCGAGGGGCATTTGAACCCAATGGGCTATATTTTTACCGCCAAAATGGTGGCTTCGTACATAGATTATATCATACGCCATAATATGGAGGATTTTTCAAAGGTTGGCTTCATCGGAACGCCGTACTTGAAATAAAGGAGGATTTTCTATGTATAAAATCGGTTTATCGATTCACCCCGCAAAGGCGGACGACAATATGCTTTGCAATATGAGCCGTGCCGGAATCGAAGCTGTCGAGCTGAGCTGCGGCATTATGGGCGACGACGATGCGGTTGATTTCAAGGCGGTTGAAAAAAGCTTGCGTAAAAACGGTGTTGAGCCGTGGTCATATCACATTCCGTTCGCGCCGTTTGACAAGGTGGATATTTCTTCGACGGATAAGGTATTGCGCGAAAACAGCGTAAAATTCTGCGGCGAAAAAATCAGTCAGCTTTCGCAAATCGGCGTAAAGCGCTTTGTAATTCATCCCGGCGGCGAGCCGATTGACGAAAATGACCGCGCCGAAAAGCTTAAATGCTCGACCGAAAGCCTTGCGATTATCGCGCAAACCGCCAAAAGCCTTTGCGGCGGCATTGTTTGCGTCGAGGATTTGCCGCGAACCTGCCTCGGCCGCGACTCGGACGATATTTTGGCGCTTATAAGCGCCGACGAAAATCTGCGCGTCTGCTTTGATACCAACCATCTGCTCAAGGAAAATAACCTCGATTTCATTCGCAAGGTCGGCAAAAAAATCGTTACAACCCATGTTTCGGATTATGATTTTGTCGATGAAAAGCACTGGCTGCCGGGTGAGGGCAAAAACGACTGGTATGCTATACTCGACGCGCTTGACGAGGTGGGCTACGACGGTGTATGGCTGTACGAGCTGGGCTTCGGCAAGCCAAATAAAATCATCACTCGCGACCGTGAGCTTACCTGCGAGGACTTTGCGCGCAACGCTCGCGAAATTTTCGAGCGCAAGCCAATAACCAATCTTTCACACCCGATTGCGTAAATTGCGCATTGCAAATTAACGAAGCGCCAACGGCGCTTCAAAGGCTTCCATTTGAGGGGAGCGTATAC
>CAYWMF010000279.1:0-2506 GCA_964459175.1 uncultured Oscillospiraceae bacterium | reverse complement strand
CAGGAGAAGCGACGGCAGTCACGTGCACAGGGGAGGCTTCAGGAGAAGCGACGGCGTGACAAGATGAACGACAACCGGTAGGCGAGCGGCTTGCTGCTCCCAAAAAATTCACAATCTAAACTCAAACTCAATTCAAACTCAACAACAAAACCGACAAGTAAAAATTCAAATTATCCGTAGGCGAGCGGCTTGCTGCTCACGGAAAAATGAGCGTTCTAAAATCAAACTCAATAAGTTAAATTTTTTACGGAGTTACAAATATGAAAAAAATTATCGCAATGCTTTTGGTTGTCGTGATGGCGGCAACGGCTGTTCCGGTATTTGCGGCGAGCGATACCGTGACAATTTACTTTGATAAGCACAATAGCACATGGAAAGAGGTGTATGCCTATGCGTTCACTATTTCACCCGAAAGTGGATTATCCAAAAATGCAGATTATCCCGGTGTGCGCATGACACATGTAAACGGAACAATTTATACAATCGATATTTCAAAAGACTACCTCAATATTATGTTTAATAATAATAACGGTTCTTCTATGCCGTCAACAACTGTCCCAACGGACGGCAAGAATTTGTACACGCAGTCTACCGAGGCGTGGTCTACGTATGCCGGCTTCGTTCCGACCGGAGAAAACTCGGGAACATTCGGCAAAGCCGATAATTACAAGCTTAATGTTAACGGCAAATTCAAGTCAGGTTCGGAAGCGGACGAGGTTATTTCGGTTGAAATCAAGTGGGACGCCATGAGCTTTACCTATAATGCGGCTTCCGACGGCTCGTGGAACCCGCAGACTCACGTATACACCGCTCCGGCCGGCGGCGGCTGGTCGGACAATAAGGTCGGAATCACAGTTACCAATCACTCCAACACCGGTATCAAAGCCGATTTCAGCTTTACTGCCGAAACCGGTGTAAATGTTGACGGAGCGTTCTATTCCAAGGGCGAGGGAAACATCTATACCAAGTTGATACAGGAACAAAAGCTGACAACTCTTGCAACGGCTGAGGGCACGGCTACAAGCGCCGCACCGACCCTAACGCGTTATTTCGGTATTGAAAGCGGCGACGCGATCACCGAAACCAAAAAGCTGGGTACAATTACTATAAAAATAGCCAGCACCACTTTAAGCGTCGGCACTAAGGAAGAACTTCTGACGGCGATGCAAGAGGGCGGCAAAGCTCGCCTTAAAAATGACATTGATTTAGGAAGCGATACGGATGATGTCATTCCGGTTATAAAAGATATTGTTTTGGATTTGAACAGTCACACCCTGTCGGGAAACTTTTGGGCTGCCCCGATAATGTCGGTTAATGCCCCTGCAGCTAATGTTATCGTAAAAAACGGTACTATTGAAAACACCAATCGAAGACCAAATTCAACTGTGGTAGATGTTTCAGAGGTCAACAGTATTACCATTGAAAACTGTTTTCTTAAAAATGTAATGTCAGCTGCACTTAATATTTATGACGTTAATAACCCCAAAAAAACATTCAATATCATTTTAAAGGATACAACGATAGAAACGGAGTTCGAGGGCTCTTCCCAGATAAATGTGGAGGTCGCAGCAACATTAGAAATGAGCGGTAATATCAGATTACTTCCAGATTTTAAGTATGTGCATAATGATTCAAGTACAGTTATCGCTAAAGAGGGTACATATAATTTCGACCCGACGCAATTTGTTGATACCGAAGTCTACACCGTAACGAAGAACGGCGATGCTTTGTGGACTGTTGCCGTAAAGCAGGAGAGCATGTAAAATCAAAACACGGAGGTATGAATTTTGAACAGCAAAACAGCTAAACAAAGCAAAATAATATACCTGCTCATGGCGGTGCTGGCCGCGAGCGTTGTATTTATGATTGTCGCCCTTTGCACCGACAAAGGGCCGACGGTCGGCGAATTCGTACCTCCGGCGTTCGAAAGCGCCGCTGTGCAGGGTGTGCCGCAGGTTGACGAAAGCCTCGGCTATACCGAGCTGTATCGCGATGGCATGGCGTATCGCGTGTGGATTTGCGGTATCGTAACGATGGATGCCGGCGACGCGATTGTCAATTTCACCAACGTGGCGGAAAACACGAAGTATCTCAAGCTCCGCGTGACGAACGAGAGCGGCGAGATTTTGGGCGAAACGGGGCTGTTGAAGCCCGGCGAGTATGTCGAGCGCGTGATGCTGACAAGCACGCCGTCGGTCGGCACAAAGCTGAAGCTCAAAATTATGGGCTACGAGCCGCAGGATTACACCAGCGCCGGCGCGGTAACGCTGAATGTTATGGTGCAATAGTTTAATTGGACTGTAAGTAAAAGCACCCTTCCGTCACACTCCGTGTGCCGCCTCACCTGTGAAGGCTCACCTGTGTAAGGCTCCCCTGTGAAGGCTCCCCTGTGCAAGGGGAGCTGTCAGCTGTCAAGCCGACTGAGGGGTTGTTAAATGAGCAGAAAGAAAGTATCAAATTTCTACAAGCAAAAGCAACCTCTCCGTCACACTCCGTGTGACACCGA
>CAYWMF010000278.1:0-2507 GCA_964459175.1 uncultured Oscillospiraceae bacterium | reverse complement strand
ATCATGAATATGGCTGCCGCTACAAGTCTTAGGGCGGTAATTTGCAGGGAATCGAAACCGTAATTTGAAAGCCCACGCACAAAAACGCCCATAAAGCCCCACAGGGTTCCCGCCGCAAAGACCAAAAGCGCGCCAACAAAGCTTTTTTTCATTAGTATGCCTTTTCGTTTTTTCTTCGTTTAAGATATATGTAGTTGCCCTCGCCGCTTTCGATGCGGCGTTTGGTTTCGATACGCTTGATTTTCATACTGCCGGACAGCGGAAGCTCGTCGTTTGTGGCGATAACCGCGGTAACCTTTTTGTAAAACGGCAGCTTGTCGTTTCGGTTTGAAACCTCGTCCACAAGGCGTTTTTTGTATTCGTCGGTAAGCTCGCGGTTTGTCATAAGAACTATCGAAATTTCCTCGTATTTATCGTCCTTATTGGCTTTTACTCCCACAACGGTGAAGCGGCTCACGCCGTCGAGGCCCTCAAAATAGTCCTCCAGCTCGTCGGGATACACGTTTTCGCCCGATTCGTTGATGATAACGTCCTTAATTCTGCCCTCGATATACAAAGCGTTATCCTCAAGTCGTCCGAGGTCGCCGGTTCTGAACCAGCCTTCCTCGTCAACGTCAGGCGGCAAAGCCTTGCCGTCCTTTATGCGACTGCTGTGGACAAATTTGCCGCGGATATACAATTCGCCGACATTGGGCGCGGAGCTGTCGGTCGGAACTATTTTATATTCGATGGATGCCATCGGTATACCGACACAGCCGGCAATGCGTTTATCAATGCTTTTGCGGTATTCGAGCGAGGAAATGCCAACTTCTGTCATGCCGAAGCCGCACATTGTGTAGTAGCCCATGGCATTGATGGTTCGCAGACAGTCTGGCAGAACATGACCGCCGCCGCAAATGATAACCTCCAGCGAGGTTCCGGCAAGCTTGTCAAGAACCGACTTTTTGAACATTTTTTTTGCGACATCTATACCCCATTCAGGGTTGATTTTTTGCAGAAAAATGCTGATATTGCAAAGAATATCGAACATTTTTTGCTTATATTTCGGCTGATCCGAAAGCTGACGCCGTACACCCTTGACAATACTGTTGACCAACAGCGGAACCGCCAAAAGATGAGTTACCTTGTGCTCCTTGCATGTGGCAAAAAGCACGGAGGGCGCCTGTGATTTTGGGAACACCAGCGAGCCTGCGAAAAACGAATACCACAAATAGCACGCCAAAAAGCCGAAAATGTGGTGAAGCGGCAAAAACGCCAAATTCTTTTTCGTGTTGTCCGACGAAACGCGCTCGTTTGCCATAATAACCGGGCGCGCGGAGAGAATTTGATAGGACAGTGCCTCGCCGTTATACGCGAAAATCTTCGCGCCGCCGGTTGTACCGGAGGTGCACAACGCCATTTCGTCGCCCCAGCTGTAGGAATTCAGCCGTTCTTCAAGTGTGCCGTCCTTTTGAGTCTGCGCCACGTTGTAAATTACGGTGTGATCCTTGGAAAAAATCGAAGAGAATATATTGATAACGGTTACGCCCTCACCGTAATTGTTGTCGTTGCCGGTAAGCACGGCAGGCGCGCCGGTCTGCTCGAAATAGTAACGGCTGTTTTCGGGTGTAAGGCGGTAATCCAACAAAAACGGACGATACCCCGCTATGAGAATGCCCCAGTAGCAGGCAATCCATTCAGGGCAGTTTTCCAGCTTCAAGGCGATAAATGAGTTTGTCGGCAGGGAATAGTCCTTTAATTTGTCGGCAACGTATTCGGCGACAAATTCCATTTGCTTAAAGGTGATAATTTTTATTTCGCCGCCGATTTTAAATTCCAATGCGGAACGGTCACCATGCTTGCAAAGAATTTTAAAGATGTTTTTATATGAATGCTCGTCGTTTACGTGATCCAGGCATTCCAACTCGTAGTTAATCATTCAACCGTCCCCTTTCTTACAAGCTCCAGCTCTACGCCGTCGGGGATATGACTTTCACCGCGCGTTCCGTCAAGGCGATAGCCCAGAATGTCTTCGATTATTACAGATACGGGTGCCGACGCCCAGGGGTGGCACAGTGATGTATTGAATTTCTTTTCGGCGCCCCATGCTTCAAAGCAGGTCGAGCCGCCCTCGCGCACCATGTTGTACCATGAGTTGTCGGCTGTCGAGGTCAAAATATTGTAAGCGTCACCGTGACGCTTTATGCGGCAGAGCGCCTTGAGCATGAAATATGCCATGTAAACGCCGCAGGGAATGCCGTTTTTGGTTTTGTCAACGATAAAATCGCCGATGGTTTTGCACGCCTCGGGCGGATTTATGCCGTAAAACGCCGGGATAATATTCGATTGTATCGAAGAATGCCTGCTGTCGGGTGCGTCGATGTACAGCCCTGTTTCGGGATTGAAAAATACTTTGTTGAACGCCTTTGTAAGATTTTCGGTTCTGTCGGTAATCGGCAAGCCCAAAATAGCTTTGATTTCGTCAATGTTTTTGGAGGCGCCGACGTAAAAGGCGTTTATTACATTGT
>CAYWMF010000277.1:0-2507 GCA_964459175.1 uncultured Oscillospiraceae bacterium | reverse complement strand
GGACGGCTCCGACCCCGACCCGCTCGTCCCCACGCCGCCCGCCGACCTCGACGGCGACGGCATCCCCGACGCCTACGAGGTCCACTGGTTCGGCGGCACGAACGCCGTCGACGCGGCGACGGACCGCGACGACACGGGCTTCACGCTCGACGCCAAGATCCTCGGCGGCGTCAACCCGACCAACTCGGTGGCGGCGGCGGACGTGGTCTCGACGAACGGACTCGTCTCGTGGAAGCTCTTCGACGGCTTCGCCGCCGACTGGCCGGCGGACGCCACGAACCTCGTCTGGGAGCGGACGTTCACGGTCGACCGCGCGAGCGCGTGGCAGCAGCTCTTCGTGTCGGCCTCGCCGTCGAACGCCGCCGCGTGGAGCCTGCGGGGCGCGGTTCTCGAATGGGAGGCGGACACGGGGACGCGCGGCGCGGCGGCGGCCTCGCCGGCCGGCGACAGCCTCCGCATCCCGCTCTCCGCAGAGGACTTCCCCTACGAGCTGACGCTGCGCCTCCGGGCTGCGGGCGCGGCCACGGTCCGTTCGCCCGCGCCCCTCCATCTCATCGCCTACGCGCCGGCGTTCAGGATCGACGGCGGCAACGAGATGACGGGCGAGAGCGGCGCGGCGTTCAGCGTGTTCACGGACGGCCCGCGTTCGCGGATCGGCCTCGTCGTCGACCAGTCGCTCCGTCCGCACCGCGCGCCGCCGGGGGCGGACGAACGCGACATGTCGGAGCTGGAGGGCCTTGGGGAGGCGACGGACGGCGACTTCTCCTTCACCGGCGACGCGAATGGCGGGACGATCTACGCGAGCCGTCCGGGGATCTACACGTTGCCCGACTACTCGCTGGGCGTGTCCTTCTCCGTCCCGCTCCGCTCCCCGCGCAGGTCTGGGCGGCGCGGGGGCGGCGGACGCACGATAGTCGTCCTCGACCCGTCCGTCGGCTGGGACTGCGCGGGGCACGGCTGCGGCTACGACGGGCTGGGCTACGACTGGGACGGCGATTCCTACTACGAAGAGGAGTACTATCCGCTCGACTCGAAGTGCCTGCGCAAGAAGTGGCGCCGCGACTGGGGCGGCGGATGGCACGGCGGGGACTGCCGGCTGTCGGCGTCGAGCGGCCTCGGCGACGGCGGCGGATGCGTGACGGACTCGGCCGAAGGCGTCGTCGGGAAGGTGTACGTCGACGGCGTGGAGGTCTGGTCCGGCACGGCGGAGCACACGTATGACGACGCCGGCTGCGGCGGGGGCTACCGCGAGGACTACCTCGGCGGCGGGTGCGACGACTGCGAAAGCGACTGCGCGGACGGCAGCTGCGATTCGCTGGAGGGGACGTCCCTCGGCTCGCTCAGGTTCCGCATCCCGCTCGGCGCGCCGGTCAAGGGGCAGGTCGCCGGCTTCGTGTGGTTCTCGACGGACGGGCCGATCGGCGTCTCCAGATCTACGTTCCAGCTCCTCAAGCATCCTGACGCGGACGTCTCCGACCACGTCTCGTCCGGGACGCGGCGCATCACGTGCCACGATCCGAGGGGGCGGGACCTCCGCATCGAGAACATCGCGAACGGTGTGCGGATCACGATCTGCGACACCGCCGCGCAGACGCTGGAGCACACGTGGGAGATCGTGAATGTCAACGGCAACGCGTCGCAGGTCCGCCTCAGGAAGACCAGCCGCCTGGACAACGTGATGTCGGACGAGACCTACACGTATGCCGAAGGCGACTGGACGCGCTTCGACAACATAGCCGGCGTTGGAACGCAGCTCACGACATACAACGACTTCGCCGACTACGGTGACGGCGTGAAGCGCGAGACCCGCACCACGACGGACGCGGCGGGCAACGTCCTCGCGTCAGTGACCGTCCAGAAGAGCCGCATCGGCGCGTGCGACAACGCCGTCATCCGCGAGACCTACCGCGAGGAATCGACGGGCTTGGGCTGGAAGTGGTCGCAGGCCGACTACTGGAACGATCCCGCGCACTCCGGCCGACACGGCCGGCCGCGCCTCGTCCGGGGCAACGCCCGCGCGTGGAAGTACATGGACTACGACGGGAACGGACACGAGACGCTGCTCGTCGAGCAGAGAGGCGATTCGCCGGTGCCGTCCGGCTTCCCCCATGTCGTCTCGAACGAGCTCTACAACGCCTCCGTCCTTGCGGACGCGTTCGTGACCGTCCGTGACTTTACGCCGCTTCCCGGCGACTCCGGCCACCCCGACGACGCGGCCAGGCCGAGATGCGAGACGCGCTACGTCGTCACGAACGGCGTGGCGACGATCGTCGGCCGCACGTGGACGCGCTACACGCGCCTTGCCCGCGACGGCTACGCCGCGATCAAGGCCGAGACGTGGCGGGCGGGGGCGCAGGACGCCGCAAGGAACGGCGCGGGCAACGCCTACTCCTACAAGATCACCTATGCCGACACGGGCGACGGGACGCCGCTTCTCATGCGGAACGCAGCCGCCGAAACCCTCGACGAGAACGGCATCCTGACCGTCAACGCCTATTCGCTTTCCG
>CAYWMF010000276.1:0-2524 GCA_964459175.1 uncultured Oscillospiraceae bacterium | reverse complement strand
GTATTATAATTCCCGCGACACAGGCAATATATATGGAATGTGTCAAGCGCGGATATATGGAAATCTTCATTAATGCCGGTTGTGCCGTTTCTACGCCGACCTGCGGTCCCTGCCTTGGCGGATATATGGGAATTCTTGCCGAGGACGAGGTTGCGATTGCTACCACAAACCGAAATTTTGTAGGCAGAATGGGACACGTAACTTCAAAAATTTACCTTGCAAGCCCCGCTACTGCGGCCGCTTCGGCAATTAAGGGCTATATTTGCGACCCCGAAAATGTTTAAGAAAGGACAAAAATACAATGATTGCACACGGAACTGTACATAAATACGGCGATAATGTCGACACCGACGTAATAATTCCCGCACGTTATCTTAACACCTCTAACCATGCCGAGCTGGCTTCACATTGTATGGAGGATATTGACAAGAGCTTTACTTCAAAGGTTAAAAAGGGCGATATTATGGTTGGCGGAGCAAACTTCGGTTGTGGCTCCTCACGTGAGCACGCGCCGATTGCAATAAAGGAATCCGGCATTTCGGTTGTAATTGCTAAAACCTTTGCGCGCATTTTTTACCGCAATTCCATTAATATCGGCCTTGCTATTCTGGAATGTGACGAAGCAAGCGAAAAAATTCAGTCGGGTGATGATGTTGAGGTTGATTTTGACACCGGCATAATCACAAACCACACTAAAAACGAAACATATAAGGCTCAGCCCTTTCCGCCGTTTATACAGGAAATAATTGCGAAAGGCGGATTGCTCAAATCCATTTCCGAATAAGGAGGCAACAATATGAATAAAAAAATCACCGTACTGGCCGGCGACGGAATTGGACCTGAAATCGTCTCTGAAGCGATAAAGGTTCTTGACAAAATCGGCCAAAGGTTCGCACATAGCTTTGAATATACCTATGTTGATATAGGCGGCTGCTCCATTGACAAATACGGAGTTCCGATAACCGACGAAAATATGGCAAAATGCAAATCCGCCGACAGTGTGCTTTTAGGTGCGGTCGGCGGCCCGAAGTGGGACGGCTGTCCCGCCGCGATACGCCCGGAGAAAGCGCTTCTTGCCGTAAGAAAAGAACTGGGGCTTTTTGCAAATCTCCGCCCGACAAAGCTTTTTCCTCAGCTTTCAAACGCATCTCCGCTCAAGCAGGAAATTGTAGGCGCAGGCATTGACCTTATGATTGTGCGCGAGCTTACCGGCGGCGTGTATTTTGGTGACAAAAAGACCGAAGAGATAAACGGCGAGCTTGTCGCGACGGATATTATGCCGTACTCGGAGCATGAAATAGAACGCATTGCAAGGGTGGCATTCGAAACCGCCATGAAGCGCGGTAAGCGCCTTGCTTCGGTTGACAAAGCCAATGTCCTTGAAACTTCGCGTTTGTGGCGCAAAACGGTTCACCGTATTGCCGCCGAATACCCCGAGGTAGAATGCAGTGATATTTTGGTGGACAACACGGCTATGCAACTTATCAAAAATCCGACGCAGTTTGATGTTATTGTTACCGAAAATATGTTCGGCGATATTCTTTCCGACGAAGCTTCCATGCTGACCGGCTCTATAGGCATGATGCCATCGGCGTCGCTGTCATCATCAACACTCGGAATGTATGAGCCTATTCACGGTTCGGCACCCGATATTGCCGGACTTAATATTGCCAACCCTCTCGGAACCATACTTTCCGCCGCAATGATGCTTCGCTATTCCTTCGACATGCCTGCAGAGGCCGATGCGATTGAGGTGGCGGTGAATAAGGTACTTGATGACGGCTTCCGAACAGGAGATATTATGCAGGACGGCTGTAAAAAGGTTCTTTGCTCCGAAATGGGCGACCTTGTAGCGGCAAACATATAAAAATAAATCCATGCACAAAAGTGCATGGATTTATTTTTGACATCATCCATTAAATGGGTGAAAAATTTTTTAATCTATGACCTTATAGTCCTGAGCTTCGACGGCGCTTTTGAGCACATCGTAAGCAACATTCTTCGAAAGCTTTACAACAGCCGTTCCTCTTTCATGGCTTACCTCGGCCTCAACAACTCCGTCGATGGCTTCCAGGCATTTTTTGACACGCGCTTCACAGTGTCCGCACATCATACCTTCGATTCTAAGCGTTTGTTCCATTGATTTCACCTTCTTTTGTTTGATTTTTCCGCCTTTTGCCGTGCTGTGAATATTAAAAAGATTCAAACGCAGAGCATTTGTTACTACGCAAAAGCTCGACAAGCTCATTGCCGCCGCGCCGAACATGGGATTTAGCTGCCAGTTGAACAGCGGTATCCAAACGCCCGCCGCCAATGGTATACCGATTATATTGTAAATAAATGCCCAAAACAGGTTTTCATGAATGTTTTTAAGCGTTGCGCGGCTCAAACGTATAGCGGCCGGGACATCGCTCAAGCGGCTTTTCATAAGCACAATGTCTGCCGCGTCGATTGCTACATCGGTGCCCGCGCCGATCGCAATGCCGATATCGGCACAGGTAAGCGCCGGAGCGTCGTTTATACC
>CAYWMF010000275.1:0-2530 GCA_964459175.1 uncultured Oscillospiraceae bacterium | reverse complement strand
GGTACAGTCCGGATGAGAGAAATTGCATTTTTTGCGCCCTTTGACAAGGGCGCTTTTTTGCCCCCTTTCAGATGAAAGGATTTTGAAAAATGAATAGCAAAAATATCAAAAGAATTGCCGTTATAGGCGTGCTTACCGCGCTTAGCGTGGTTTTAGTCATGCTCATACATTTCCCGCTTATCCCGGTTGTGCCGTTTCTTGAATACGATCCGGCCGATATACCGATTTATACCTCCGCGCTGATTTACGGCCCGACCGGCGGACTTGTTATAACACTTGTCGCATCGCTGATTCAGGGTTTGACCGTGAGCGCCGGCTCAGGCCTTTACGGAATAATAATGCACGTTATTTCAACCGGTGCATTTGTGTTGACCGCGGGGCTTCTGTATCGCCACAAAAGCAATGCTAAATTTGCTACAGCGCTTTCGGTGCTTTGCGGAATCGTCGTTTCCGTCGCGGTGATGATACCGGCAAATCTTCTTGTAACGCCGTATTTTATGGGCACAACTGTTGAGTTTGTTAAAAGTCTTTTGCCCGAAATATTGCTTTTCAACCTCGCAAAGCAGTGTATAAACGGCATAATAACCGCAATTATTTTTAAACCTCTTACCAAAACAGTCGGTAAGTGGCTATAATTAATGGAGGCTTTATGAAAATAAATAAGTCGAAATACATATTCGAATATGATAATCAAACCGTAGCCCTGTATAATTCCAAGGGCGCACGCTATTTTACGTTCCCGACAAGCGCTCTTTTGAAATACAATGACACCGAGTATTTCTTTGATGCGGCTGAGCCCGTAACAAAAGACAATACCGTAACATACATTTCGCGCGTTGTTTCCGCGGAAATTTCTGAAATGCGCCTCAGCTTTACACTTAACGACAGCGATATCGAGGTTTCACTCGAAGCGGATAATACTGTTGATATCGCTGTACAGTCGGCTGAATATTTCCGCCGCGGTAAAAAAGGTCTTTACATGGTGGATTGCATCAACTATTTTAATCCCCAGCCTCGCAATCTTAACGGCGTAAACCGCGGTTTTTACCGTAATTTTCCCGACGCTTCCTCTGACGACGGATATTTTACACCGCCGCCGCTCCATTTTTCCATCGGAAATCGCAGTGGCTTTGTTTGCTTTGGCCTACTTGACCTGCCCAACTCACTTAAGTTTAATTTGACTCCGGATCTTGGCATACTTGCCGAGCTGCCGGCCGGCCACGTAGTTACCAAAAAGGGCGCCGGCTATAAGGCACCGCGTTTGATGCTGACCTTCCATGACGAGGAATGGGAGAGCATCACGCTGTATCGAAACAAATTGCTCGAAAAGGGCATTATAAAAGCCGATGACGCCGATATTACCACTTTCCCGAGCTGGTGGAAGAACCCCTTTATCGTTACCTACGGCGACCAAATGATGGAGCTTCAGTACAACTGGTATGACGACACCGACTGGGGCTGTGACGCTTTCACTGATGAGTGGCTGGATATGTGGCTGGAGCGCGCCGAAAAGAAGCTTGGCTTTGACGAATTTACCATAATTGTAGACGCATTTTGGCAGCATAAGTATAGCTCCGAGGGAATTTCGGATAAAAAGCGCTTCCCGAATTTCCGTAAGTTCATCGATAAATGCCACGCTCACGGTCATAAGGTTATGCTTTGGCAGGCACCGTTTATTGACAATATCGGCAACGGCTTTGAAACGCTGGCTCAGAAATACGGTGTTTTGTCCGACGAAAGATGCATTTCTTCGATTATCGAAGAAAATACGGTTTACCATATTGACTTCACTGCCGATAACATCGCCGATTATCTTGCGGCGGTTGCGCATCAGCTGTTCGGCAATGGCGATGGCGAGCTGGACTGCGACGGCTTGAAGCTTGACTTCCTCATGAACATCAAAAACCCTGAAAAGGCTACACCCTACAAAAACCCCGATAACGGCATCGGCGTAAAAGAGGTATACCGTTTTTACGAGATTTTCAACCGCGAGGCTAAAAAGGTTAAAGCGGACGTATTGCTCAACGGCAGTACCTGCGACCCCAGAATACAGAAGATTTGCCACATGAATCGTCTCCACGATATTCAGAAGGTTTATGAGGAGCGTGAGCTTCGTGCCCGCGTTTCGACAATGGCCTGCCCCGATATGCTGGTTGACTCCGACGGTGCTATTATGCTTACCAATTGGGTGCCGTCAACCTATGCAAGCGCGGTTATTTATTCCACTCCGTCGCTTTACTATATCAATAAATTCCACGACGGAATCGGTTTGCCCGACGAAGATATGGCGGCTCTGTCGCGTTTGTTGCAGCTTTGCGGCAAAAAGCAATATGGCGTTCCGCAATTCGTTTCGGCGGATAATTGGCTTCTCAAGGACAAAAACACTTCAAGAGTTATCGGTGCGGCTATCGACGGCCACACAACAATGGTAATTTCCGAGGACAACACCGGTTACATCTTCACCTGGCAAAACGGTGAAATCACCGTTCCGCTTTACGGAAACGAGGTCACCTCGCTTCCCGAAGGTTTC
>CAYWMF010000274.1:0-2545 GCA_964459175.1 uncultured Oscillospiraceae bacterium | reverse complement strand
AGCCTGCCGCGAAATCCGCGGCAGGCTTTTGACTGTCGAGAAAGTCGTGAGAACGCACATAAATAAGAGAAGAAAATACTAATATAAAGTACGCAATAATTTATAAACGGCGCACAATAAAAAATATTGTCAGTCCCGAAACGGTATTACGGTCGAATATCGGATAAAAGCCTTCTGCATTTCCCCATTTTTTCAACATATTTTTTCATGACAAAGCTGTTTTGCATTCGGCGCTTACTGTCGCCGCGATTTCGGGTACGGCATGCAAACATCGGTGCGCTCAAGAATATAGTCCACCGAGGTTTCATATAAATCCGCAAGCCGTACAAGAAGTTCTATCGGTATTTGTCTTTTGCAGGTTTCGTATTGGGAATAGGTATTCTGCTGTATTTTCAGGTAATACGCCACATAAGCCTGCGTAAAATCATGATCCTCACGCAAATCCTTAAGCCGCATTGCTCGTCCTCCCGAATACATTTAATACAAATATTATACAAAATCTCATTATGAGATATTGACAAATATCTCAATTTGTGATATTATATATTAAAAAGGAGGTTTTATTCATGGATCAAAATCAAAACAATGCTCAAACCACTCAAGAGAAGCGCGAAAAATTTTGCAAATTTTGCGGCGAAAAAATCAATGAGGACGCCGTAATTTGCACAAAATGCGGCAGGCAGGTAGAGGAACTCAAAAGCACAAAAAGCGACACTCCGAGTATAGTCATAAACAATGCCAACGAGAATGCCAATACCAACGTAAACACCAATACCAACGTAAATGCCGCGGCGTTCAAAAAGCCGAAAAACAAGTGGATTGCCGTGCTTTTGTGTCTTTTCATCGGCGTTTTAGGCGCTCACAAGTTTTACGAGGGCAAAATCGGTATGGGTATATTGTATCTGCTTACGTGTGGGCTTTTAGGCATAGGAGTTATAATAGATTTTATAGTTCTGCTGTTAAAACCCAATCCGTACTATGTATAAAAAATGGTCTCAAGCGAGCATTTGACTCGTTTGAGACCATTTTTTAGTTACGGCATATTTAAATTATCTGAATTTCGATTTTGTTCCCGCTTTTTCAGATTGCTTTCACAAGGCCATAAAATGAAATTCTCACTGTGGCGCCGTGGCGGATGAGGTGTTCTATATGCAAAAACCGCCGCAGGCGCTCAAAGTCGCCTGCGGCGGTTTTACATAACTGCTATTTTTTGTTTAGGTATTCCACATATTCCTCAAGGCACATATTCAGCCGCTTCATCTGCATTGCGTGATAGCGTCCGACATACCTGAAATGCCATGATTCGTACATAATGCCGGTGATTTCGGTTTTATCCGCGGGATAGCGCAGTACAAAACCGAAATATTGAGCATTTTCGGCAAGCCATTTGGCTTCGTCGGTATTGTCAAACCTTGACGACGCCGACGAAAGGCTGTGTATATCGGCGGTAAGGCCGCTTTGATGCTCGCTTGCTCCGGGGGGATTTACGGATTCCTTGGCTTTTTCCTCCGCCTCATCGCCGTATTCCGCACGAAGCGACGCAATTTCATTTTCGAACAGCCATGACTGAGTTTGATAGCTGCGGTAGGCGCTGGTAACCCACAGATTGTTGAAGCCGTACTGCCGCGCTTCAATAAGCATCGCGTCGGCCGCCATTTGCGCATTAAGGCTCATTTGCTGCTTTGCGCGGTCGGGCTTGGTGTACTGCACATTGCGCAAATCCTCCGGTTCAAAATCCTCTGACAAAAGGTTATTGACATTGACAACAAACAGATAATCATCGCGATTTTCGGGGTTCATGTACTGCTCGTATTTTGAAAGGTCGGCCTTGAATTTTATCGGCGCATCGCTGAAATAGCGATCCTCCTCGACCGACGGCGTCGGCTCGGCGGGCTTATTCACAAACGAAATAGCCTCGATACCGTTTTTCTTCACCACATAGCCGTCATCCTCCTCCGAAACGCTGATGCCGTTGAGCTGTGTTTTGAAGAAATCTATCGGAATGTACAATTCGCCGCCGCGAATAACGGCCTTAGCCTCCAACGTAACATCGGTGCCGTTGACGCTGACCTTGTTGGAATCAACCGTAAATTTCGCCCATTCGCCGACATCGTTAAGATTTACCGTAATGCTTTTCAGCGGATCGCCTGCCGGCGTTATATCCGCGCCCAGTGTTTCAAACACCGCCACCGGCAAATATGCCGAGCCCTCCTCCAGCGCAACATCCTTGACAGCCGAAAAATCGACCTCCTCCTTGACAGGCTTGACGGTGCCGCTTTTTTCGTCCTGCTTTTCGCTGACAACGGTTATTTTGTCCTTATCTTTCACCGTGTCGCGATGGCGACAGCTGACGCTCAGAAACAGCAATGCGGCGCTGAATGCCAGCAATATTATATAAAACATCAAAAAGAAAAACAATCCACCGACAAATTTGCCGAATGCGCCGGATTTTTTCTTTTTCTTTACACTTTTGCGCGGTGCTGAACGGCGCGCACGATTCTGATTATTATTCATGATTAATCCTTTTCTTTAAGTATTTTAAAGC
>CAYWMF010000273.1:0-2548 GCA_964459175.1 uncultured Oscillospiraceae bacterium | reverse complement strand
CCGTAGCCCAACGATTTGAGCGACTGACCGACCATGATTTTTGTGGCTAAATCGACCATCGGAACGCCGGTAACCTTGCTTATGTACGGAATGGTACGCGAGGCACGGGGGTTTACCTCGATGACGTAAAGCTCGTTTTCATATATCAGATATTGAATGTTTACAAGGCCTTTTGTGCCCATGGCCAGCGCCAGCTTTTCGGATGCCTCGATAATCTGCGCGGTGAGCTTGTCGTTGATGCTGTAGGGTGGGTAAACGGCGATAGAGTCGCCGCTGTGAACGCCGGCGCGCTCAACGTGCTGCATTATGCCGGGAATCAGCACGTCCTTGCCGTCGGAAATTACGTCCACTTCAAGCTCACAGCCCATCATGTATTTGTCAACCAGCACGGGATTTTCAATATTTTGCGCAAGTATAATCTCCATATACTGTTCAACGTCGCCGTCGTTGTAAGCAATTGTCATGTTTTGACCGCCGATAACATAGGACGGGCGCAGAAGCACGGGGTAGCCCAGCTTGTTGGCGGCCTGAAGCGCCTCGTTCATCGTCATAACGCCCAAGCCCTTGGGGCGCTTAATGTTGAACTGCTCAAGCAAAGTGTCGAAGCGCTCGCGATCCTCGGCAATATCGATGCTTTCGGCCGAGGTGCCGAGAATTTTAATGTTGTTTTTGTCCAAGAACTTTGTCAGCTTTATTGCGGTTTGACCGCCGAAAGCCACAACCACGCCGATAGGCTTTTCGATGCTTATTATATTCATGACATCCTCGGGCGTCAGCGGCTCGAAGTACAAACGGTCGGCGGTGTCAAAGTCGGTGGAAACGGTTTCGGGGTTGTTGTTTATGATGATGACCTCGTAGCCCAGTTTTTTGAGCGCCCAAACGCAGTGAACCGACGAATAGTCGAATTCGATGCCCTGACCGATGCGTATCGGGCCGGAGCCGAGGACGATGATTCTTTCTTTGTTGCCGACAAAGTGGTCGCTTACTTCACTTCTTGCGTCGTAACAGGAATAGAAATATGGCGTCATGGCCTTATATTCGCCGGCGCAGGTGTCAACGGTTTTGTACGAAGCGCACAGCGGTTTTTCGATTTTTTGACCGCTGATGCGTGAAATTGCGGCATCGGTGTAGCCCAGTCGCTTGCCTTTAATGTACAGCGCGTCGTCCAGCTTGCCCTCGCGCAGGGTGTTTTCGTATTCGACAAGATTTCTTATTTTGCGGATAAACCATTTGTCTATGCGGGTAATACGGTTGATTTCGTCAACCGAAACGCCCTTTTGCAAAGCCTTGTAGACCGTGAAAATGCGCACATCGTCGGCTTCGTGGAGCTTGTCCCAAATGTTAACCTCGTCGAGCGACTTCATATCAAGAGTATCCTGCGATATTTCCGCGCCGCGCACCGCCTTCATCAGCGCCGCCTCGAAGCTTTGTCCGATGGACATTACCTCACCGGTGGCCTTCATTTGCGTGCCCAGCTTGCGGGAGGCGTTGACGAATTTGTCAAACGGCCATTTCGGGAATTTGATTACCGCGTAGTCCACCGTCGGCTCGAAGCATGCCCAGGTGGTGCCGGTAATGTCGTTTTTGATTTCGTCCAGCGTGTAGCCCAGCGCTATTTTGGTGGTAACCTTGGCAATAGGGTAGCCGGTTGCCTTGGACGCCAGCGCGGAGGAACGTGAAACGCGGGGGTTTACCTCGATTACGGCGTATTCGAAGCTGTCGGGGTTCAGCGCAAACTGACAGTTACAGCCGCCCTCGATACCCAGCTCGTCGATAATTTGCAGCGACGCACAGCGAAGCATTTGATATTCGCGATTTGCCAACGTCATGGCAGGCGCGACGACTATACTGTCGCCGGTATGCACGCCGACGGGATCGACATTTTCCATACTGCACACGGCAATGACGTTGCCGGCGGCATCGCGCATTACCTCGAATTCGATTTCTTTCCAGCCGTAAATGTATTTTTCAACCAACACCTGAGTGATAGGCGAGAGCAAAAGACCGTTCGCGGCGACTGTTTGCAGCTCCTCCTTGGTGTATGCCACGCCGCCGCCCGCACCGCCCAGCGTGAACGCGGGACGAATTATAACGGGATAGCCGATTCTGTCGGCAATATCCAGCGCAGTTTCAACGTCGTTGGCAATATCCGACGGGATACAGGGCTGATTTATTTTTTGCATGGTGTCGCGGAACATTTGACGGTCCTCTGCCTTATCGATAGCCTCGGCGGAGGTGCCCAACAGCTTGACGCCCATGCGCTCGAGAAAGCCGCATTTTGACAGCTGCATGGCGATTGTCAGACCGGTTTGACCGCCCAGCGAAGCCAAAAGGCTGTCGGGGCGTTCCTTGACGATAATTCTTTTTACGGTTTCTTCGGTAAGAGGCTCAAGGTATATTTCATCTGCCAGCGCCTTATCTGTCATTATGGTGGCGGGGTTGGAGTTTACAAGCACAACATTGAGCCCGGCTTGCTTGAGCACACGGCAGGCCTGAGCGCCGGCATAGTCGAATTCCGCCGCCTGACCGATAACGATAGGGCCGGAGC
>CAYWMF010000272.1:0-2556 GCA_964459175.1 uncultured Oscillospiraceae bacterium | reverse complement strand
CGTGCTCCATCGGACGCATGAAAACATAGTTTTCCATGCCGCCGGCGTTGAGTATTTTGGGCAGTGAAGCGTTATGGCCGAAGGAATCGACATTGTAGCCGGTCTTGGCGATAACACCGAATTTTTCTTTGAAATAGCGCTGTGAAATCAAGGTATGGCGGGCAAAGCTCTCACCGCTCGGAATATTACAGTCGGGCTGTAAAAACCATCCGCCGACAATGTTCCATCTGCCCTCGGCGACACGTTGCTTTATCTCCTCAAACATTTCGGGATCCAGCTTTTCAATCCAGCGATAATATACCGCGCAAGCGGAAGTAAATTTAAAATCCTCAAAATCCTTCATTCTGTCCAACGCACTGCGGAAGGTTGCGTAGGCTTCGCTGACGCCGTCCTGCCATGTCCACAGCCAAACCGGGTCAAGATGAGCGTTGCCGATTAGGTACAATTTCTTATGTTCGGGCATATATCCTCCAAAATAAACGGAATCAATCCGTGTGATTTTACATAAATTATAACACAGATACATGCAAATGTCAATAAAAACGTCAAAAATAAAACTGCATAAATTGCTTTTGGGGCAAGAAAAAAGGACAAAACCGAAATTCTGTCCTTTTTTAGAAAAATACTGTCCAAATGCCGCGGTTTTTGCGGCTGTATTCGGCGTTTACTCCCGGCTTTCCTCAGCAGCCACCACCTTAGGCGGCTCGCTGACCTTAGGCAGGGTAAACACAAATTCGCAATACTCGCCGTACACGGAAGAAACCTTGATTTCCTCCTCGTGCTGGTCGATAATGGTCTTGACAATATAAAGCCCCAAGCCCACGCCGGTCTTGTCAAGTCCTCGCGAGCGGTCGCTCTTGTAGAACCTGTCGAACACAAACGGCAGATCGTCGGCGGGAATGCCCACACCGCTGTTCTTGACCGAAACGTGAATCTTTTTGTCCTTTTCGGTGATGGAAATCTTCAAAGATCCGCCCTCGTTTGCGAACTTTATCGCGTTGTCGCAAAGGTTGTAAAGCACCTGATGCATGGCGTCAACATCGGCATAAGCGAACATTTTGTCATGCGTACAGTCGAACTCAACCTCCAACTTTTTGGAGTCGATACGGGTTTCAAGCGAAATGAGAATCTGCCGTCCGAGCTCGCACACGTCAAAGGCAGTCTTGTTGAATTTTCGGTCGCCGGCTTGAATGCGTGAAATATCAAGCAGTGACGCAACCAACCGCGACAAACGGCGTACCTCGGATGAAATTATGCCCAGATAATGCTCATGCTGTTCCGGTGGAATCGTACCGTCCAAAATTCCGTCCACAAAGCCCGCGATGGTTGTCATGGGTGTGCGCAAATCGTGCGAGACGTTGGCAAGAAAGGTTTTGCGCATTTCTTCATTTTTGGCAAGCGACGTTGCCATATTGTTAAACGCCGCCGCCAATTGCGCAACCTCGTCATGACCTGTTTCCTTGACGCGAACGTCAAACTTGCCCTGTGCAAAGGATTTTGCGGCCTTTGACATGCTTTTAAGCGGCTCGGTAATCTTTTCGCTTATGAGGTAAATGGCGATAAGCGCCACAAGGAAAATCCACAGTGCCAGCACCACGGTGGTTCGCGTAACATTTTCCACCAGCCCGGAAACCTGCATTGTGCTTGTGCAAATGAAAATTACGCATTCGATATCGTCGTATTCGATTACGGCGTTTTCGTCGTCAAGACTGCTTTTGTAATTGTCATTTTCGGTAACAAAGGTAATATAGTTCATATGGCGATTATTGAAAACGCCGCCGAGTGTGCTGTAGGAATAGGTGTCCAGCCCCGCCGCAACGTCCGTAATAATGGACTGCGGCACATCGCTCAGAACCAAATCGTTGCGGCTGTCGCGCCCCTTGGTACTCATGAACAGAATTTCGCCGGTTTTATCGGTAATAAGAATAATTGAATTACTGTTCTGCGCCTGGGTGTTCAAATCGCGCGACACGCGGTCGGAATAGTCCTCCACCAGCGTTTCGAAGCTGTCGGTGAACTGAAGCATATTATTTATATTTATTATGATATTACGCGCGGTCTGCTCCATAAGGTCGTGCTTTGTGGTAATGGAAAAATTTGTCACAATTGCGCTGACAATCAAAATCAAAACCGAAAAGCTGACCAGCAATATTACGCCGAACGCGGTAATATATTTGGTAAATACACTTTTGAACAAAGTCAAGCACTCCTTTTAAGAGTCGGAAAAGGCAAGCAATTAAAGCAGTTCGAACTTATATCCGACGCCCCATACGGTTTTGAGCGTCCATTTGTCGCTGACATTTTCGAGCTTTTCTCTCAGACGCTTTACGTGAACGTCGACTGTACGGCTGTCGCCCAGGTAATCAAAGCCCCAGACCTTGTCAAGTAGCTGGTCGCGGGTGAACACGCGGTTGTAGTTGGAAGCCAAGAAATACAAAAGCTCAAGCTCCTTGGGGGGAATATCGACAGCCTTGCCGTTGAGCTTAAGTTCATACTTTTGCAAGCTGATTTCTATATTCTCAAACTTTATAACCTCGTCCTCGTCGGTGTTGTCTG
>CAYWMF010000271.1:0-2558 GCA_964459175.1 uncultured Oscillospiraceae bacterium | reverse complement strand
TATGTACAGCGGGCGCTTGGTATCGCCCACAGCACGCAAAATCGAAGCGCCGAAGTTAAAAATAACCGACGCCGGGGCGCCCAAAAATACGATTTTCATGTATAACGTAGCGCCGTCCAGCACGGGGCCCTCCGGCGTGCCCATAAGCACAAGCAGCGGACCCGAAAAAAACAGGCCGATAATCATCGAAATAACGCCCATTACGGCGCTCATCAGCATAGATGTATGTACCGCGCGAAAAACGCCCGCCGAGTCATGCGCGCCGTAGCATCTTGAAACCAATACGCTGGCGCCGAGAGATATACCGATAAAAAGGTTTATAAGCAGATTGTTCAGCGAGCCCGTCGAACCGACCGCCGCCATGGCGTCGTTACCCGACCAGTTGCTCACGACAATAAGATCCGCGGCGTTGAACAACAGCTGAAGAATGCTGGCGAACATAACCGGAATAGCGAATTTTACTATATTTTTGAAAATAGAGCCTTGGCTCATATCAAGCTCGTATTTTGAAGCCATATTATTACCTCGTTTTTCGTGATACTAATTCAAGATAATTTTATCACAAAATCAAATTTAATTCAATATGTATTATATACAAAACCGCGGCTCATTCAATGTACATTATACGCAAAATTTCCCCATTTACCTGTACCGAAACAAAATTTGTAATTAAGTGAGAACACCTCATATGTCAGCAGTAAACCTACATATGAGGTGTTCTATCTCTTTTGCTACACGCCCAAACGCGAGCGAATTTCTTTCATTTCTTTAATTCTTTCTTCGGACATGTTGTTGGCGCACGACATTTCCGATGCAATTCTTTTTGTTTTGCCGCCGACAAATACGTTTATCCACCTTGCTCCCCAGCAAAACGGCAACAAAAACGGCGCTTTTTTCAAAAAAGGATAAAGCGTTGCCATATCCTTGAGCGGAAGAAAAAGCCTTTTCAGCGCATAAACAACCGAGCTGTTGTTTTTTGATTTTTTTACCACGATATTGTTCTCGATATTGCCGTATGCGCCACCACTGAAAATATATTTCAGCACCGTATCGGAAAATTCGTCCGTGCTGTTGTCGGTGAAGCATTGCTCCGACAGCTTATCCATTTCCATGGCGAAGCAAAATATACCAGCCTTTTCCAAAAGCTGTTTTGCATCGGCATACGAAACGCCCATTTTGTGCTTCATTATCCAAATATCGAGCAGTGAACGAGCACCGCAACCGCCAGAAACAAAATGATACGACATGTGCGCAAGCATGTGGAACGCGAAAAACTCGTTTGAAAAGGCGTACCTGCTGCCCTCGGTCGGCACGGCGTAATCCCATGCGCTTTTCAGCACCGAATCCAGACTGTCGTGGTTTTCCAAAATATTGAAATGCAGCTCCAAATGAACCTTGTTCGGCGAGTACAGCGACACATCGTGATAATTTTGTTTCTCGCAACAGTAGCCCAGCTTTTCCAAGCCGCATATTGCGGCTTCCAGTTCGTTTTCGTGCACAAGAATATCAATGTCACAGCTTGTGCGCAGCCACGGTTCGGGATAAAAGCTGCGAATAACCGAGCCTTTGAGCGGGATATATGCGATTTTCGCATCGTCCAAGGCACCGCATATTTCTTCAAAGGCGTATTTCATCTGCTCGTATCTGTAAACAGCGACGTACTCCTCCTGCTGAAGCTTCGCTTTCAGCTCCGGAATCGGCTCTATCCCACTGCGGCGAACGAAGTCCGCGACAAAATGCGCCAAATCATGCTCTTTTGCCAAGCGATATACGGACACAAGAACTTCCGGGGTAATTTTCTGCTTGAATGCAGCGTCGCTTTCAACCCCGTTTATTGCGGCATATAAAATTTCTATCAATATGCGTCGTATTTCTTTTTTATCCATATATCCGCCTTTCAAGCTCATTTTTTTACAACTTATATTTTTCGGCCTTGCCGCAGTTTTCTTCTTTAAAGATTCTACCGCATTATGCGGCATATGTCAATACCTCTTTTGTAAATTTATTATACTTTTTTCACCGGCGGTGGAACTTTCGTATTTAGCGGAACACGAGCAACGAATGATTGCCGAAGAAATCGAATATGCCGATGCTACTCCGTCGCTATCACAAGCACAGCGAATACGAAAATTCAGCAATGAGGGCAATCTGTTTACAGACACCGTATTTGCAATATTAAACGAAGAAAAGCCGAATCAAAAAGAACAGGTACGATTTATGACGGAGGATATTCGCAAATACTTTCCGAAAAATTATTCCAACAAGAATATGCAGAACACCATTATAAAACTGCTCGAAAAATGGCAAAGAACAAGGAATGCAAGGGAAGAACGATAATGGATCACAACAATAATACGGTATCTAAATTTGCACCGCACTTTGAAATAAACGAAACACCGTTTGTAATAAAAATCGGAAAAAAACTTATGAAGTCAGTACTCATTTCAGTACCAAAGTTAAAGAAACTGTCTTAGGGCAATTCAAAGAATTGTTGACAGAATTTAATATAGCCTAACCACACATTCGACAGTTCAGGCATTGCAAGCGTATAATTACCG
>CAYWMF010000270.1:0-2563 GCA_964459175.1 uncultured Oscillospiraceae bacterium | reverse complement strand
CGCCTAAGATCGGGGGAAATACCGAAAAAATGACTGAAATTTCCAAAAGCTATTGACTTTTTACGTTTATTGTGGTAAAATAATAATATAGAAAGTTATTCGTGTTATAATCGATATTTCAAAATCTTTCGCGAAAAGCTCAAAAAACAGCATAATTTGTCAAAAAACAGCCCATATTTCTATGCTCTTTCCCCCTTGAATCATGAGATGAGTATTAGAGGAGCGCGAGATATAATAACACTAACCCGAAAAATAGTGATGCTTCAAGGCTATTGAGGCTTTTGAGTTTAAATAAACGGTTTGTGAATGGCTCCAAGGGCTTTATAAATGGCTTCAAAGGGTTCATAAATGGTTCTAAAGGTTTATGTAATCCTTTATTAAATTTCTAAAGGGCTTAGAATCGTTAAAAATTATCAAAGGACAGAGAGAATGAAAAAATTCGAGAAAAAAGTCTGGCTCGCAACGCCGACGATGCACGGCGAGGAGCTGAAATATATGACCGAGGCGTTCGAGACCAACTGGATGAGCACGGTCGGCGAGAACATCAACGAGGTCGAGCGCATCGCCGCCGAAAAAGCGGAAGTAAAATACGCCGTCGGACTTTCGTCCTGCACGGCGGCACTGCACTTGTGCGTAAAATCCGCAGGCGAACGCCTTTACGGCAAGCCTGCCATCAGTCACGGTGCACTGGAGGGCAAGCGAGTTTTCTGTTCGGATATGACCTTCGACGCAACGCTCAATCCCGTCGTTTATGAGGGCGGCATTCCCGTGTTCATCGACACCGAAGCGGAATCATGGAATATGGACCCTGTGGCAATTGAAAAGGCGTTCGAAATGTACCCAGATGTAAAATTGGTGGTTTGTGCCGAGCTTTACGGTTTCCCGGGTCGCATCGACTTGATTAAAGAAATCTGTGAAAAGCATGGTGCGATTCTGATCGAGGACGCCGCCGAGGCTATGGGTGCAACCTTAAACGGCAAACAATGCGGTTCGTTCGGTGACTACGCCGCCATCAGTTACAACGGCAATAAAATCATCACGGGCTCGTCGGGCGGATGTCTGCTTACGAATGACCTTGAGGTCGCTAACAAGGCTCGCAAATGGTCAACGCAAGCGAGAGAGAACGCACCTTGGTATCAGCACGAGGAGGTCGGCTACAATTACCGCATGAGCAACGTCGTGGCAGGTGTGATTCGCGGCCAGTATCCGCATTTGGAGGAGCATATCGCGCAGAAAAAAGCGGTTTACGAAAGATACAAAGAAGGCTTTAAGGACTTGCCTATACAGATGAATCCGATCACGGACGGCACCGAGCCGAACTATTGGCTCTCGGCGATGATTATCGACGAAAAATATATGTGCCGTCAGGTTCGTGACGACTCCAAAGCCCTTTACATAAAGGAAAAAGGCAAGACTTGCCCGACCGAAATTCTTGAAACACTGGCAAAATACAACGCAGAAGGCAGACCAATATGGAAGCCGATGCATATGCAACCGATGTACCGTATGCACGAATTTGTGACTCGTGAAGGAAGCGGACGTTGCAGAACCAATGCTTATATCGCAGGTGGTTGTGCAGATGTTGGTGCGGATATTTTTGAGCGTGGTCTTTGTTTGCCGTCTGATAATAAGATGACCAAAGAGGAGCAGGACGGCGTGATTGAGATCATAAAAGCTTGCTTTTAAACAAAGCCGACAAGTCCGAAACTCGCCTAAAGCGGCATAATTTCGGTGCTTTTCGGTTTTCGCTCCACCATAGGCATCAGGATTTACGAGTATTTTAACAATGCAAAGACGAAAATCTGCCCTTTAAAATTGAGTTCGGATTTGCTTAAGGAGAACGAGTATGAACGAAGTGACAGTTAAAACAGACGGTGAAGTAACCGTCAGCGGCGGTATATACGCCAAGTACATAAAGCGATGGCTGGACTTTTCCCTTTCACTTTGTGCGTTGATAGTCTTGTCGCCGATATTGCTGATTTTGACCGTAATCGGCGCGGTTGCAATGCGTGGAAATCCGTTTTTCACACAGCAGCGTCCGGGAAAGATCGACAAAAAGACCGGAAAAGAGAAGATTTTCAAGCTGATCAAATTCCGCACGATGTCGAATGCGAAGGACAAAGACGGCAATTTGCTGTCTGACGAGGTGCGACTGAATAAGTACGGTAAATTCCTGCGTTCAACTTCTCTCGATGAGCTACCAGAGCTTGTCAATATTTTGATCGGCGATATGGCTGTAGTCGGACCGAGGCCTCTTATGGTTAGATATATTGAATATTACAACGATTATGAGCGTCAAAGACACAAAGTTTCTCCTGGACTTACCGGATATGCCCAAGTACATGGAAGAAATTCTGTTTCTTGGGATGAGCGAATACAATTGGATGTTGAATATGTAAATAATATTTCTTTTTTGAGTGATGTGAAAATAATTATCGCTACGGTTAAAATTGTACTCAAAAGAGAAGGTATCGAGTTAAACGACATAGGAAATTTTGACGATTATAAAAAGAGGAAAGAAAATGCTGTATTCGAGTCTACTCAAAAGTAATGAACTTCAAAC
>CAYWMF010000269.1:0-2571 GCA_964459175.1 uncultured Oscillospiraceae bacterium | reverse complement strand
TTTACGGCCAGCGTCGCCGCCGCCGCATAGCCGCCGCGAAAATCAAGGATATGACGCTGATTGCGCCGTACGGCTCGGAATATGAGCGCGAAATAAACGCTTCCGATATAAATAAGCGCATTTTTGCCGCCTCGTCGCTGGAATCGCCCGACACGTATTTTTGCATTTACAACGACGAAAAAAACGGCAAAACGATTTTGATTTTCGAGGCCACCAAAAAGACGCTTAATGTAATGAAGTTTTATAACTCCAAGGCGACCGTTGTGAGCGAGCGCGTAACGCACTGATGACAGACGGCAAAAAATGCGTTACAAGCGGTGTGGAATACACGCTGTACCGTAAAAATATCAAAAATATGTACATACGCATCACCCGCGCGGGCGAGGTCAAGGTCAGCGCGAATCGTCGGCTGCCGACAGCGCAAATCGAGGATTTTGTCCGCATTAACGCGGATAAAATACTCTCAAGGCTTTCGCAGTTTCCGCGGCAGACGGTCTGCGATGAGCCGCAAATCGACATTGCGCAATGCAAGCGGCAGCTTGAGGAGATAAGCCGCCGCATTTACCCGCTGTTCGCGCAGTATCTCAAGGAGCCGCCGCAGATAAAGGTCAAAAAGCTCAGCGGTACGTGGGGCATTTGCCATCCGACGAAAAATTATATTTCGCTGAGCACGCGGCTGTACGGCAAGCCGCAAAGGGCGGCGGAATATGTGGTTTTGCACGAATATGCCCATTTTGTGCACCCAAATCACCAAAAAGAATTTTACGCTTTGATTGAAAAGCTCATGCCGGACTACCGCGAGCGCGCGGCGCTTTTGAGGACTGAGCAATAAAAAGCAAAAAATCTTTAGGTTTTGTTCATAATCACTATTGACAGAACGCGCAAAAAGTGCTAAAATACACATTAGAGAAATAAAAATATGTAAAGGACAATGCGGTGCGTGAGTACCGCATTAAAAGTGTTTATGATACAAGCGTTGTTTTCGGCAGTCGGGCTTTTGGTGGGCGTCGCGCAGTTTTTGCTGTTGGGCGGAATAACCGCGGCACTGATTGAAAAAAAGGGCTCGCCGCTGCCGTATATAGCGGCAAAGGCGCTGATTTACGTAGCTTTTATTCTCTTAATCTACTTTTTTATACCGCAGGTTATATATATAGCGGCCGGCTACGGCGTGGGAATTATTGCCGGCGCGTTTATCAATTTTATGTTAAGGAGATGATTTTTTGGGCTTTATAATAAATATCGGCGCCGCGGTGCTGGTATTCGTGCTCTTTTTGATTCTGAAATGCTCGCTTTCACAAAAGCTGCGTGAAAATCCCACGAATAAAAAGCTTAAAAGCAAATCGCGGCTGTATTTTTGGGGCATGATAATCGCCGCATGGTACTTTGCCGCTTGCGTTGTGAACGAAATCGAGGGTGGGCTGTCCGGTATCCATGTCGAGGTTGAACTGTTCAGCGCCAGAACCGAGCTTTTCGGCATTTCGTTTTCGACGTCAAATATCATTATGTGGGTAATCACGGCGGTAATTCTTGTGCTTTGCCTGCTGTTCCGCTTTGTCGTGTTTCCGAAATTTACCGAAAACCCGCGCGGAATCCAAAATGTGGTTGAAATTATCGTCGAAGCGGTGGACAGCTTCACCAAGGACGCCTTGGGCGGCCACATTCCCGGCGATTTGTCGGCGTATATGCTGAGCATCGCGCTGTTCATGGTCGGCTGTGCATTGAGTGAGCTGTTCGGCCAACGCCCGCCGACGGCTGATTTGATTGTCACAATTTCGATGGGTCTTTCGACTTTCTTCCTTATTAACTATTATTCCATACGCAAAAAGGGCGTCGGCGGCCGAATTAAGGCGCTGGCTTCGCCCTCACCGGTCATTTTGCCCATGAAAATGCTGAGCGACGTTGCCGTGCCGGTTTCGCTGGCTTGCCGTCTGTTCGGTAACATGCTGGGCGGCATGATAGTCATGCACCTTTTGCAGAACTCGCTGGGCGGCTACGCCATAGGCATTACGTCGCTGGCAGGGCTGTATTTCAACCTTTTCCATCCGTTAATACAAACTTACATATTTATAACACTGTCGCTTACGTTTATCAACGAAGCGGTAGAATAGGAGGATTTTTATTATGAACGCATTCGCATCCGCACTCGCACTTCTTCCCGCCTTGGGCGCAGGTATTATGATGGGCTTTGCCACCAGCAAGGCAGTTGACGCAGTGGCACGTCAGCCCGAAGCATCCGGTAAAATCAACTCGATTCTTCTTCTCGGCCTTGCGCTTACCGAGTCCACCGCGATTTACGGCTTCGTAATGTCGCTTATTCTGTTCACCAAAATCTAAAAGTAAGAGGTAATTTCAATGCCGGGATTAGATTTATCCAAGCTTCCGATGGATTTAATATTGAATTTTTTGAACATCATTTTGCTGTTCATCATTGTGCGCCTGCTGTTGTACAAGCCGGTGCGCAAATTCCTTGACGCACGCGCCGAAAAGACTGCTGCCGCCATGCAGCAGGCCGACGAGCAGAAAAAAAGCGCCGAAAAGCTTAAGGCCGATTACGAGGCAATGCTTTCGGAC
>CAYWMF010000268.1:0-2572 GCA_964459175.1 uncultured Oscillospiraceae bacterium | reverse complement strand
GATGTGGAGCCCCGGCAAAAAGCCTCAGCTTTCCAGCTTTACGGAAAAATATAATCTTAAGGCTACGGTTATTTCCGCGGTTGACCTTATAAAGGGCATCGGACTTTGCGCCGGCTTTGAATCCATAGACGTAGAGGGCGCAACCGGTAATATAAATACGAATTTCAGCGGCAAAGCACAAGCCGCCGTAAACGCTTTCAAAAACGGCAGTGACTTTGTTTACGTGCATGTTGAAGCACCCGACGAATGCGGCCATCGTGCCGAGCTGGAAAATAAAATTAAATCCATTGAGTATATCGACAGCCTTATACTTAAGCCGGTTATGGATTATCTTGAGAGCACCGGGGAGAAATTTAAGATAATGCTGCTTCCCGACCATCCTACGCCCATTGAAATGCGTACACACGCGCGGGATGCTGTGCCCTTTGTCATTTACGACAGCTCAAATCCCATCGCAAACTCGACAGCGACAGCCTACGACGAGGATTCCTGTGAGCAAAGCGGTATATATGTCGAACCGGGCTACACCTTGATAGACAGATTTATAGTTAAATAAAACATGGGCTGTCTCATCATAAACAATCGTAAAAAAATGCGATTGCGGGCGAGACAGCCATTTATATCAAAGGTTTATTTATACGTAGGCATATTTGCGTACAACCCAGATTCCGCCACAGCCCTTTTTTACGGGGCGGGTAAGCTCAAACGCCATTTTGTCACAGTTCGGGAAGGACAGAACAACATAAGCGTTATCGCCGCATTCCTTTGTGTCACACACGGTTACGGACTCACTGCGGAATTCCTGACAAATAAATTCATTGTTCAAAAAATTGGCCGCAACAAGCTCCGGTTTGGTTCTCCAGCATTTGCGTCCTTTGTCACTCATGCACTGCTCGTAGCACAGTTGCTTTTTAGAAACGCAAAGTGGGTTGTCTAACCAGCATTGGTCTTTAAAATTCACGCCGCCGACTTCATATTCACAACAGCTATGCTGTCCTAACAGCAGTGTACCGGCGGCCGCGGCCGCGATCACAGGGATACAAAGCATCGTCACACCTCCTTGCATTTTTATCGGGACTGCTGGTAATATTGTATGCAGATAAACATTTTTTGACATTGTCATAAATATTGAATAGTACATAATTTGCTGTTAAATGTCAATAATTTTAGTAGCGATTGAAAAAGCCGAATGTTGTAATCAATATTGAAAATAATATCGGAAGTGAAAAAAATGTCTGACAAAAAAGAAAACTTACATAAAGACCACCGTCAGCGCCTGAAAAACAGATTTCTGAACGAGGGTCTCGATAGCTTTGAAAAGCACAATATACTTGAGCTTTTGCTGTTTTTTGCAATTCCGCAGCTTGATACCAACGAGCTGGCACACAGGCTGCTCAACGAGTTCGGAAGCCTGTCGGGAGTGTTTAACGCTTCGTATGACGAGCTTATCGGAGTTCCCGGCATAGGCAGTCACGCCGCGACACTGCTTAAGCTTATGCCGGAGCTGTTTGCGGCATATCTGCGTGACAAGGCAGAGCGCGGAAGTAAAAAGCCTTTTACCATTGATGACGCCGCAAAATATCTAATTCCGTTTTATATAACCAGTCAAAACGAAGTTGTCCGCGCGTTATATTTTGATAACGGTATGAACCTGATGGAAAACGTCGTAATTTTCGAGGGTGACGTGAATTCGGCAAAGCTTTCCTATGCCGAAATTGCCAAAATCGCAATACTTCGCGGCTATCCTAATGTTATTGTCGCTCACAACCACCCCAACGGCTCGCCACTTCCGTCGCTGGAGGATAACAGAACGACAAGCATTTTAAATGAATCACTGAAAACACTTAACATAAACCTTTTGGAGCACATAATTATTTCCGGTGGTAGCTATACCAAAATCCTGGAACTGCTCAAAAAGCGTTATTAAGTAGGAATATGATTGATATAAAATTAACAATCAGAGGTGATTGAATGGATCAATATACGGTTACCGGCATGAGCTGCGCCGCATGCAGTGCACGAGTTGAAAAAGCCGTCACTGCAGTAGAGGGCGTTACCTCGTGCTCGGTAAGCCTGCTTACAAATTCTATGGGCGTTGAGGGAAGCGCCGACGAAAAGGCAATAATTGCCGCGGTTGAAAAAGCCGGCTACGGAGCGCACAAAAAGGGCACCGAGCAAAATACCGCAGATGACAGTTCGCTTGAGGATCGCGAAACTCCGATTTTGAAAAAGCGTCTGGCGGCATCACTTGTATTTTTGGTGGTTCTCATGTATTTTTCGATGGGGCACACAATGTGGAATTGGCCGTTGCCGCCGTTTCTCGAGGGCAACCATATAGCCGTCGGACTTATTCAACTTCTTTTGGCGGCATTTGTTATGGTTATTAACCAAAAATTCTTTGTAAGCGGCTTCAAAAGCTTGATAAATCGCGCCCCAAATATGGATACACTTGTCGCAATGGGCTCAAGCGCGTCATTTATCTACAGTACCTATGCATTGTTCGCCATGACAGACGCACAACTCAAGGGCAACGCCGATGCGGTCATGGGGTATATGCACGAGCTGTATTTTG
>CAYWMF010000267.1:0-2590 GCA_964459175.1 uncultured Oscillospiraceae bacterium | reverse complement strand
GATACAAAGGAGGCACGGGTGTATTTCATGTGCAACGACGGACGAACGGTGTGCGCCTGAAGAAATTTGCCGATGGCGTGCAGTGCTTCGACTTGTTGTTTTCCCTGAAGCAACGGTACAACGCCGTTTTGGATGAAGGCAAGCGCGGCGTCAAGCGGAATTTGTATGCTTTGGCAACGACTGTTGTCATTTTTCAGCTCAAGATAAACATATTCCGCTTCGGAAAAGGGTTGATATGAGCGCAACAACAGCTGTTCGGCGGCGGACGACTGATAGCGCCGCCCGGTATGCGTGGGCAGGGAGTCATAGTAAACCGTGTAAACGGTGACGTCGTTATCCTGCGCGGTTGGCTTCATATGACTGCGAGCTTCGTACATCAGCGATTTTGCCTGCCATGGCGACAAAACGTATTTTATTCCGTATATCGAAGCTGTTTTCTTGGGCATATTTTCACGCCTTTCGTATTTTATAATGCTATTATACGGCGTATGTACGGAAGTAATTTCAAAAAAATATGTGATTTTTGTGTTAAATTGAAAATGTGTCATTGTATGTCACGGACAGGCAATGCTATAATTTACAAGGAGGTGATTTTATGACAAAAGCCGAGGCTCAAAATCGTATCAAGGCGTATTTCGACAGTCGCTACACGCCGCTGACCGACCGCAATAATATGCCGATTACCGACGAAAACGGCAAAATTCTGTACGAAATGAGCCGCCCGCCGACATTGAGCGGACTTGCGGTGGCACTGGGGCTGGACGAGCGCGAAAAGCTGATGACCTTTACGAAAAATCCGGCAATTTTGCGCGAGGTGAAGCTGGCGGTACTGCGAATTGAGGAATACGCCGAGGAGCGGCTGTTTTCCAAGGACGCGAGCACCGCCGGGGTGAAGCAATATTTGGCGGTGAATTTTCGTCGTTGGTCGTGCGAGGCAGCGGACAGTTTTGAGCTGCCGGAGGAATACGCCAAATGGGCCGAATAGTTTTTTAAAACGCGAAAGGAGGAAAAGTGACAAAACCAAACAAAGCTTTAAAGGGCATTAAGCCTTATCCGAAGCAACAGGAATTTTTCGAAAGCCACGCGCGGCGAATTGCCTACGGTGGTGCGCGCGGCGGCGGCAAAAGCTGGGCAATGCGGACGAAATTTGTTTTCCTTGCGCTGAAATATGACGGAATTCAGATTTTGCTTCTTCGCCGTACCTTCCCGGAGCTTCGCGAAAACCACATTATACCACTGCGCAAGGAGCTCAGCGGTGTGGCGGTGTACAAGGAAAGCACCAAGGAGTTTATCTTTTCGAATTCCAGCCGCATAAAGCTGGGCTATTGCCAGAACGAAAGTGACGTTTTGCAATATCAAGGACAGGCGTATGAGGTGATCGGCATGGAGGAGGCAACGCAGTTTACCGAATTTCAGTATACTGCGCTCACCGAATGTAACCGTTTGTCCGGCAATATGCAAAAGGATTTTGTGCCGCGCATGTATTTTACCTGTAATCCCGGCGGTGTGGGGCACGGCTGGGTCAAACGGCTGTTCATCGACCGCGATTATCGCGGCGGCGAGGCGAGCGAGGATTATGTTTTCATACCCTCGAATGTTTACGACAACCAATATTTGATGGAGAAAAACCCCGAATATATCCGAAACCTTGAAAGCCTGCCCGAAATACGCCGCAAGGCTATGCTGTACGGCGACTGGGACGCCTTCGAGGGTCAGTATTTTACGGAGTTTTCGCGCGAAAAGCATGTTATAAAGCCGTTCGAAATTCCGTCGGAGTGGCACAGATTTGCGGCATTCGATTACGGTCTTGACATGTGTGCCTGTCTGTGGTTTGCTTACCCGCCGCGCGGTGAGCGGATTGTAGTATATCGCGAGCTTTACGAGCCGTCATTACTTCTGTCGCAGGCAGCCGAAAAAATAAAGGCGTTGAGCGGTAATGAAAAGCTGCGCTACATAGCCGCGCCGCCCGACCTTGCCGGCAGACGTCAGGAAAGCGGCAAAAGCGGCTTTGATATTTTGCGTTTCTACGGGCTTAGCGGGCTTATTGCCGCCGACAATCGCCGCATTGAGGGCTGGCGGCTGGTGCGCGAATATCTGACGGCACAAAAAGGCGAAGAGCCCGCCTTGGGGTTCTTCGCCTGCTGTACGAATATTATACGCACCTTGCCGCGATTGATTTTTGACAAGAGCGCTGTCGAAGACGCGGCGACCTATCCGCATGAGATAACTCACGCGCCGGACGCCTTGAGATACGGGCTGATGTCGCTGGGCAAAAATCTCTTTTTGCCGCAGTCGGACAAGGAGCGACCAACATTCCGCGAAAAAAGGTATATTGATTTTCTCAGCGATTCGACATGAGCTGTAAAATCGAGTTGTTGCCGTAAACGGTTTCCCAGTCCTTTTCAAAATCGTCTATTGCGTAAAGCGTCATGGGGTGATAGATCAGCTTTTCGTAAAGCTCGGGATTTATGGTAATGGAGTGACAGCCGGTCATGGCGATTTTGTGTATCTGTTCGACGGTCTTGAAGCTTGCCGCCAGCACCTTGGAATTTATGTTATGAAGCTTGAAAAGCTCGACAACCTCTTCTAC
>CAYWMF010000266.1:0-2601 GCA_964459175.1 uncultured Oscillospiraceae bacterium | reverse complement strand
TTTTGCGATGGCGGCAGCGATATTTTTAAAATGCGGCGCCGGCTACGAATTTGTCAGCTGTGTGCTGGTTTGCATGGAAATACCGTATATCTATTACGCGCTGAAAAACAAATGGGGCGTCAAAAAGTTCCTTGTGCGCGCCGTTACTGTCGGTGTCGGCGGTGTTTTGGGATTCGCGGCGGCTGTTGCGCTGAACCTTTTACAGTGTACCCTGTTGGTAGGGGATTTTGATACGGCACTGCGACTTTTTATCGAAAATATTTCCAAGCGCACCGGCGCTTTCGGTATCGAGCAAACCAATGAGCTTATTATCGCAAGCCTCAATGTCAGCCCGCTCACCGTTATAAATACCTATCTTTTCAGCGGCGAGCCTGTGCTGTTTAGCTTCACAATGTCCGAAATCATCGCGTTTTTCCTGATAATGCTGTGCGTTGCGATTTATACGAAAAAGGGCTCCCGCGCGGCTTATATAGCCTCTGCGGTGTCGCTTGTCGGTCCGATAAGCTGGATGGTGCTTGCCAAAGGACATTCGTATATACATTGCCATATCAATTATGTTTTATGGTCGCTTCCGAGCGTGTATATCATGGCGCTGTGCGGTGTCGGAACGCTGCTTTCTTTAATTAAAGCACGCCTGCACAGCTGTAACGGAGATAAAGAAAAGGTCGCCGCGCTGGCGATACCGGTGCTTTTGGTGCTGTATATAGTCGTTTGCTTTTACGCGAGAGGCAATGTGCGCGGTTGGTAGAAAGGAGTACAAATGGTATATGACAAAATAATACTCGGCGCGGGTCTTTATGGGCTTTATTCCGCGCTGTACTGCGCCAAAAAGGGGCAAAAAATCCTTGTGCTGGAGCATGACGCCGCGCCTTTCATGCGCGCGACATATATAAATCAGGCACGTGTGCATATGGGCTATCATTATCCGCGCTCACTCTCCACCGCCATTAAATCGGCGGGCTATTTTCGGCGCTTCAACGAGGATTACGGCTTTTGCGTGCATAAGGAATTCGACCAGGTTTACGCCACCTCGAGCGCTTTTTCCTGGACTAATGCCGCGGAATTTCGAAAATTCTGCCGCGATGCGAATATTCGCTGTGACGATATTATGCCTAACGTCTATTTCAAGGACGGACTTTGCGACGGCACCTATATTACCACCGAATATACCTACGACGCGCAAATTTTGAAAAAATACTTTCTTGACGAAATCGCAAAGTTCCCCTCGATTGAAATACTTTACAATATGCGGGAGTATGGGCTGAAAAAGAATGACACGAACTTTGAAGTAAAGCTTCCGAGCGGCGAAACCCACACCACGGATTACCTGCTCAATGCCACATACGCCGGGGTGAACCAGACGCTTATCAAGCTGGGCTACGAACCTTTCAAAATTAAATACGAGCTTTGCGAAATTATACTGTGCAGTGTCGGCGAAAACCTGAAAAACGTCGGTCTTACGGTTATGGACGGCCCGTTTTTCTCGATAATGCCTTTCGGCAAAACCGGTGTACACTCGCTTACTTCGGTTACGTTTACACCGCATGTCACTTCCTTTGACGCCCTGCCGACCTTCGACTGCCAAAAAACCTGTGGCAATCACTGTTCGCCGCAGCGGCTGGGCAATTGCAACGAATGCCCATCCAAGCCGCAAAGCGCCTGGAATTATATGTCCAGCCTTGCACGCAAATACATGAGGGATGAATATAAATTCGAATATATTTCGTCGCTTTATTCCATGAAGCCGATTTTAAAGGCCTCCGAGGTTGACGATTCGCGCCCCACTGTTATCCGCCAATTTTCAGACAGCCCGGTGTTTTACAGTGTACTTTCCGGCAAAATAAATACGGTTTACGACCTTGATGAAATTTTACGTTAAGGAGAGATGAGCAGTGATAAATAAAGAAAAGAATTTTATATCCGCAGTAATATATATCGGCGACAGCATCGACGCCGCACCGAATTTCGTGCGCAAAACGGCGGCAATTCTGCACGAAAACTTCGAGCATTACGAAATAATTTGCGTCAATGACGGTCTTGACGACGATAAAATCGCACCGATCCGCGCAATGGCTTCCGAGGTTGAGAACGGGGTGCTGAGCGTTGTCAATATGAGCTACCGCCAAGGGGTGGAGCTTTCTATGTCGGCGGGCGTTGACCTTGCGATAGGTGACTTTGTGTACGAATTTGACAATATACGTACCGATTTTGATATGTCGCTGGTTATGGAGGTCTACCGTCGCTGTCTTGTCGGCAACGATATTGTCAGCGCCGCACCCAAGAAAAGCCGTCGTTCGTCCAGGCTTTTTTATAAGCTATATAACCGCTTTTCCGGTAATCCGAATAAAATACGCACCGAAACTTTCCGTATTTTGACACGCCGCGCCATCAACCGTGTCAACGCAATGTCGGATATATTGCCGTACCGCAAGGCGCAATATGCGGCATGCGGCTTGAAATGCGACACGATTTTCTATGAAACCGCCTCCGCCGCGCGAGGCCGCGATTTTGAAACCTCCCGCAGTGACAAGGCGGTGGACAGCCTGATTTTGTTCACCGATATTGCCTATAAAGGCTCGCTGGCAATGGCGATTATAATGC
>CAYWMF010000265.1:0-2616 GCA_964459175.1 uncultured Oscillospiraceae bacterium | reverse complement strand
AGACAATAATGTAAATATATAAAATATTATACACTATTTTTCAAAAAAAAGCAAGTATTCTTTTCCGCTATTGATTTTTTTTGAAAAATGTGCTATAATTAACCACATAGCAACAGCCTCGGCTTTGAGGCAGCAATGGCTTTATAATAAATTTCAGATATAAAATATACATGGTCAGGAGAATTAATTATGAAAAAAGCAGTAGTTTTCGGCGGCGGTAATATCGGCAGAGGCCTTGTGGGCCGCATTTTTTGCGAATCCGGATATGAAACGGTTTTTGTTGACGTAAATCCCGAGCTTATAAAAAATCTCAACGCAACTCATTCCTATCCGCTCTATGTCACAAACGGTAACGATTACGACAAGCGCGAGGTCACAAATGTCAGCGCTGTTGACGGTCGCGATATGGATGCTATCATGAAACAGGTTGATGAAGCCGAAGTCTGCGCAACCGCAATCGGTGTTAATGTTCTGCCGGTTATAGCAAAAACAATCGCCGCCGTTATACGCCATCGTTATGAGGCCGGCAACACGGAATTTCTCAATTTTATACTTTGTGAAAACAAAATTGATTCCCATATTTACATGCGCGAGCTTCTAGAAAATCTGCTCAGTGCCGAGGAATACGACTTTTGCGAAAAATACATCGGCTTTTGCCAGAGTTCGATAGGCTGTATGGTTCCGGCTCCTCCGAAGGAGCTTATAGAGCAAAATCCGCTTATCGTCTGCGTTGAAAATTACAACAAAATTTACACGGACAAAAGCGGCGCCCGCGGTGAACTGCCCGAGGTGAACAACATAATTGCCTACGAGCCGTTTTCGTATTACATCAACCGCAAGCTGTTCATGCACAACATGAGTCACGCTTTGGTGGCATACATGGGCTATCTCAAGGGATACAAGTATATTTGGCAGGCCGCTGAGGACGACGACATAACGGCTATAGCAAAAAAAGCACTAAACGAGGCCGAAGCGGCGCTTGCAAAATTCTACAACGCCGATGCTGATGAGCTCAAGGCGCACGGCGATGATTTGATAAGCCGCTACAAAAACCGCCTGCTGGGCGACACAGTCGCGCGCGTCGGTGCGGATCCGATAAGGAAGCTTTCCCCCTCCGACCGTCTGTGCGGTGCGGCATTGTTTTGCTTAAATAACGGCATAGAGCCGGCAAATATCGCCATAGGTATAGCGGCGGGATATCTTTTCTCCTCCAACGACGACAAGGCCGCCGTCGAAATCCAAGAATGGATCGCCCGTGACGGAATCGAGAGCGCTATTGAAAAATACAGCGGCATAAAGCGTGACGATGTGCTTTACAACTATATTAAAAAGGCATTTCAAATGCTTTCGGTTTAACGCGAACCGATTTATGAAAGGGTTGCATATTAAAATTTGCAGCCCTTTTTTATATTTTTTTCATTTTGTGTTGACTTAAAGCGATAAATATGTTAGAATAATATCAGAAAATACAATCCGAAAATGGAGATATTATGCTCAACGAAAGTGAAATCATAAAATTCAAACAAGTAAAAAGGAAGCTGTTCGACAGCTACTATTCCTCGCTCAACGATATGCAGAGGGAAGCTGTATATTCCGTAAAGGGGCCTTTATTGGTGCTGGCGGGCGCCGGCAGCGGCAAAACCACGGTACTGGTAAAAAGAATCGCGCATATAATAAAATTCGGCGACGCTGTATACACTGACGATGTACCGACAAATATCAGCTCGGCCGAGCTTACCGCGCTTGAAGCTTACGCCGAAGCCGGTCTTGACAGCGCTACGCTCGAGGCGTTGCTTGCCGGCTTTGCTTATGACACCGCAAAGCCTTATTCAATTCTTGCCTTCACCTTCACTAATAAGGCCGCCGGAGAAATCAAGGAGCGACTTGAAAAGGTTTTGGGCGAATGTGCAAAGGATATCTGGGCGGGAACCTTTCACTCGATTTGTGTGCGAATACTGCGCAAATACATAGACCGTCTGGGCTACACCTCGGATTTCACGATATACGATACCGACGACTGCAAAAAGCTTGCCGCCGAATGCGTGGAAAAGCTGGAGCTGAATTCCGAGCGCTATACGCCGAAATACGTAACAAGCGTTATATCCCGCGCCAAAAACAGCTTTATAAACGCCGAGAATTATTTCAGCGGCGAGGGCGAGCTTTCGGATATATATTCGCTCTATCAAAAGCGGCTTGAAGAAGCCAACGCCGTGGATTTCGACGATATTATAAATCTTTGTGTGCGACTTTTGAACGAATACGAGGATATAAAAGAATATTACAGCGGAAAGTTCAAATACGTTTTTGTGGACGAGTATCAGGACACAAACCGTACCCAATATATGCTTATGAGCCTCCTTGCTTCAAAATACCGCAATGTCATGGTTGTCGGCGACGACGACCAGAGTATTTATAAATTCCGCGGCGCAACGGTAAAAAACATTCTTAACTTTGACAAGGAGTACGACGACGCAAAAACTGTATACCTTGAACAGAATTATCGTTCTACCGGAACAATTCTTGCCGCTGCCAACGCCGTTATCAAGCACAATTCCGTGCGCAAGGGCAAGCAGCTGTGGACTCAGTTTGACGAAGGCGAAAAAATCGTGGCAGAGC
>CAYWMF010000264.1:0-2628 GCA_964459175.1 uncultured Oscillospiraceae bacterium | reverse complement strand
AGCTTTGTGTCAAGGTATTTTGCGGAATTAAGACACGCTGGTTTGAATAGCGCAAAATCGCAATATCGTCCTTTGCGAATTCGGTGTTTCTGTCGGCCGCGTATGCTTCGGCGGCTTGCCTGGTTTTGAAAAATCCGATATAATCAATATAGCATTGTCGCGGATTATTTTGCTTAAATTCGCGCATGGGGTCAAAGCGTAGCTTGGTCAAAACGCCGTTCCAAGTGAAGTTTGATGTCATGCCCGATGCTGTGCCGGTGGAAAAATCAATTATTTCGGTTGTCCAACCGTCAGTACCGTTCGAAAAGAGATTGTACAGCGGATTTCCGCTTTGCGCGTTGTTCCAAAAATAGATTTGCATTACGCTGTCCATGTGATTTTGGCGATAGCGTATTTTTAAATATGGGAATTTTTCCAGTGTAAACTGCTCGTCCTCGGGAAGGCTGTAGCTGAAATTGAAGTTATCGTCATCATCCCACAAGCCCAGAATTCCATTTGAGAGTCCGACTATTTGATGGGTAAAATCTTTTGTCACATTTACGCCGCCGGAAACCCACTTTTCGATTTCGGCCTCTGTATCGAATTCCCATACAATTTGGTCGTTTTTGTCTGCCGGCGTACCCTCCTCCGGCTCTATGCCCGACGGGCAAACCCACTCGTCGGCAGATTCACCGTTATATGCTTCAGCTTCGGCTTTGGTGGCAAAAAAAGCAAGATAGTCAATATACACCGTATCTCCGGAATTAAATACACTGCGGTCATGCGCATCAAGAGGGTCTATGCGAAAAATCTCAAGCTTGCCGCTCCAAAGATTTCCGCCGACCTCCTTCATATCCATTATAAGCGTCTGCCATTCGTCCTTTCCGGTGAGCGGCATACGGCAATACGTATTTGAAGCACCCATGGTGTCGAACTGCTCGGTTTTATAGTAGAATTCCGCTCTGTAAAGCGACGGAGAAGCGGAGGTTTTGAAGCGATATTTTACATATCTGTAATCGTCGGCGTAGGTGTTATCCTCGGTAAATTTATGCGTGATGTACGGATCGCCGCCCTTGATGCTGACTTTCATGGCGCCGTTTTCAACGCTAATATCCGACCAAGCTGCGCTTGTGGCAAATTTAGACATGTTTTCGGCAGTGTTAAATTTGAATATCATAGCCGGCGCCATATCCTTTGCGCCGACGCAAACAATAAACAATGCGGCAAAAACAAAAATCGCACATAATGTAAACAGCTTTTTCACTTCAAAACCCCATTTCGTTTTAATTTAAGGCTTGCTCTATATCTTCAATGATATCGTTCGGGTTTTCTATACCGACCGAGAAGCGTACAAGATCCGGTGTAATACCCGCCGCAACCAGCTGTTCGTCGGTCAGCTGGCGATGAGTCATGCTGGCAGGGTGAAGCGCGGAGGTTCTGCTGTCGGCAACATGTACAACTATAGCGGCCAGCTTAAGATTGTTCATAAACTGCATTGCCTTTTGTCTGCCGCCGGCAACACCGAACGAAATGACGCCTGCGGCACCGATGAATTCTCCGTCCTCGGTACGCAGATATTTATTTGCGAGCGCGTAATCCTTGCTGCTTTCGATTCCGGGGTAATTAATCCACGAAACCTTGCCGTCGGCAATGCGGCTTTCGAGATATTTTGCAACCTTTACGGCGTTTTTGCAGTGGCGCTCCATACGAAGGGCAAGAGTTTCAAGTCCGAGGTTGAGAATATAAGCGTTGAACGGGCTTGCGGTAACGCCCAAATCTCTCATAAGTACCGTGCGCGCCTTGGCGATATATGCCGATTCTCCGAAATCCTTGGCAAAAACCGTACCGTGATAAGACTTGTTCGGCTCGGTAAATTCGGGAAAGTTGCCGTTGTTCCAATCAAATTTTCCGCTGTCTACAATAACACCGCCGACGCAGGAGGCGTGACCGTCCATATATTTGGTGGTGGAATGAACAACTATATCAACGCCGAATTCAATCGGGCGGCACAGCACAGGTGTCGGGAAAGTATTATCAACGATAAGCGGAATACCATTGGCGTGTGCGACCTTGGCAAATTTTTCGATATCAAGTACAGTAAGCGCGGGATTTGCGATTGTTTCGCCGAAAATCAGCTTGGTGTTCGGCTTAACCTTAGCTTGGAGCTCTTCCTCGGAAATATCGGGGTCAACGAAAATAACCTCGATGTTAAGGCGCGAAAGCTCAGCCGTTAAAAGCGTTACGGTGCCGCCGTAAATAGCGGTGGTGGAAATTATGCTGTCACCGGTTTTGGCAAGATTGAGAATGCTGACAAGAATAGCAGACATGCCGGAGGAAGTGAGCATTGCGCCGACGCCACCTTCAAGAGCCGCTATTTTCTTTTCTACGAAATCAAGCGTGGGGTTGGAAATACGAGTGTACATATGACCGTCCGCCTTAAGGTCAAACAGGTCGCCTACATATTCCGCACTGTCATATTTAAAGGTTGTGGACTGATACAGCGGCATAACTCGCGGTTCGCCGTTCTTCGGCTTATAGCCCTCTTGGATACACATGGTGTCGATATGTTGTTTTTTCATACTGATAACTCCTTAAAATTATTTTCAAAAATCTACAATCTATATTATATATCAATCTTTGAGTTAAATC
>CAYWMF010000263.1:0-2632 GCA_964459175.1 uncultured Oscillospiraceae bacterium | reverse complement strand
TACGCAATGTTTCCCACATTTTTTGTGTGGAAAATGCGGATTACTCGGTTCATGGACAAAGCTGCCACGGTACGCGTCGAAAAGGAGCTCGCGCCGACGGTAAGCCGCGGCATTTGCGCCCTGAAAGCGCTCGAAATGCCCGAAAAAGCCGTTGAAATTCCGCCTTTTGAGCCTATACGCGCCGCAAAAACCGCAAAAAATATGAAAAAGCCCAAAAAAGCCGCCGCCCTCGGTCTGCGCGTCGTCTTTGCGCACGGTGCCGATTATTCGCGACAGCTGATTGACAAAATTCGCGCGCTGGACTACGGCGAAAAGTACCTTGAGGGCATATATTTGCCGCTCGACAATCGCCTTTTTCCCGCCGATGGGCTGTGCGGTATAGTCACGCCGTCGGCGGTGTTCGACCACGAAATGCCTGAATTTGACAAAATGCTGCGGCGTGGTACAAACCTCGGGTACAAAAAATGCCTTGTACGCAATGTTTCCCACATTTTTTGTGTGGAAAATGCGGATTACTCGGTTCATGGTGCGGCGGAGCTGAATGTCAATAATTCCGAAAGCGTCAAGGTCTGGCGCGAGCATGGTCTTTCGTCCGTCACGCTGTCCCCCGAATGCCTCACGGCACAGATACGTGACATCGACAAATACAAAATACCCTGCGGCGTTACGGTATACGGCAGAATTCCGCTGATGACGACCGAAACCTGCCATATGGGAAAGGGCTGTGCGGATTGCAAAAGCGGCTGTGCGCGGCGCGACGTATTGGTTGACCGAACGGGAGCGAGATTTCCGATTTTTGCCGACGGCACGGGCAGAAATATTATATACAATTCATTGCCGCTATGTGCCGCGGACAGGCTGAAAGCGCTGTACGAATGCGGTATTTCATTTGTGACGCTGTTTTTCACCGACGAGAGTGAAAAGCAAATTATTGATATTTTGAAAAGCTTTATAAAAAACGAAAACCCCGACGTAAAATTTACGCGGGGATACCTGAAATAATTCAATATAAGCGTTTTAAGCGGATAGGAGAAAAAATATGAATTTCAAAATCAAAAAGCTTGACAAGGGCTGTATTATTCCGAAATATATGACGATCGGTGCGGCGGCGATGGACGTTTTTGCATGCGTCGGTGAGAAAGTGACGGTAATGCCGGGCGAGCGAAAGCTGATCCCGACCGGCTTTGCCATGCAACTGCCGCGCGGCTACGCGGCGATACTTTGCGCGCGCAGTGGGCTTGCGTACAAAAGCGGCATAGCGTTGGCAAACGGCATCGGCGTTATCGACAGCGACTACACCGGCGAGGTCAAGGTTGCACTTATCAACAATTCGGAGGTGCCGTTCGAGGTGGAAAACGGCGCCAGAATCGCGCAAATGATGATAATTCCGATAATTTCCGCATGCCCCGTCGAGGTTGACGAGCTGGACGAAACCCTGCGCGGCGAGGGCGGTTTCGGCTCGACCGGCGTTACGCAAAGCGATATTTCTTGACAAAATTCGTAAATTGTGATACAATATTTACGCAATAGGAAAAAAAGCGGTTGACCTCTTATCCCAAACGGATAGGAGGCGATATGATGATTACATATGAAGGGCTTATACAAGCCTTGATGGTGTTCATCGTTCTTGTCGAGTTAATTATCTCATTAACAGGCAGAAAAAAAATAACCGCCCCGCCCAAGGTAACGGTTATTTTCACTGTTTACTCTTAGGTCAACCGTCTTTACGGTCTTCCTATTGCATTTATATTGTACCGCAAAACAAAAAATTTGTCAATACCCTATACATTTAATCAAAAGAGGATTTTATGAGTAATATATTCGACCTTTTTAAAAAAATAGAGACCGAAGCGCCCGCCCCCTCGCCTATCGAATACATTGTGGCGGGGCTGGGAAATCCCGGTGCCAAATACACCCACACGCGGCACAATATCGGCTTCATGGCGCTGGATTATATAGCGCAAAAGGAAAGCTTCAAAATTTCATCGCTCAAATTCAAGGCGCTGACGGCCGATGTCGGCTTTTGCGGCAAAAGAGCTTTGTTCATGAAGCCCGAAACCTTTATGAACAATTCGGGCGAAGCAATAAAGGCGGCGGCGGATTTCTACAAAATTCCGCCCGAAAGAATTGTTATAATATATGATGATATATCGCTCGCTCCTGGCAGAATGCGCATACGCCGCAAGGGCTCGGACGGCGGGCACAACGGTATAAAATCCATAATATATCAGCTTGAAAGCGATGCCTTTCCGCGCATTAAAATGGGCGTAGGCGCAAAGCCGCACCCGGATTATGACTTGGCGGACTGGGTTCTTTCGGAATTTTCAAAGGAGGACGCCGAAGCTATTTATCCCCGTTTTGAGGACGCACGAAGCGCCCTCGGAATGATTCTCGGCGGAGATATAGACGGCGCGATGGGTAAATACAATTCATGAAATTCATAAGCGATGCAATGCGTGCCGAGGCGGAATATCGTTCGCTGGTCGGCACGCTGAAAAAAGAAAAAAATCCACTTTTGGTAACCGGGCTTTCGGACGGTGCGAAAAGCGCCTTTTGCGGCACACTTTTCGAGGATATGAGCCGAAAGACCGTGATTTTTGTTCCCGACGAAAAGGACGCGGTAAGCCTGCAG
>CAYWMF010000262.1:0-2652 GCA_964459175.1 uncultured Oscillospiraceae bacterium | reverse complement strand
AAAATACATATACGAAAGTATTATACAACATATTTTTAAATTTTTCAACATTTTTACGATAATATTAATAAAAAGTTTAAAGGACGGTTCAATATGGCGGTATATGCAATTATTTGCGAGTACAATCCTTTTCATAACGGACACAAATTTCAAATAGATTCTCTTAAGCCGAACACCGTGGTTTGTCTTATGAGCTCGAATTTCGTTCAGCGTGGCAGTATAGCCGTGTGCGATAAATACGAGCGCGCCGAGGCGGCGGTGAAGTGCGGTGCGGATTTGGTCTTGGAGCTGCCGTTTCCGTATTCCATGATGTCGGCCGAATATTTTGCCGGCGCGGGGATTAGTATACTTGAACGGCTTGGCATAGCGGATTATTTGTCATTCGGGTGTGAAAATGAAGATTATGACAGTCTTCGAGCCATTGCCGAATACCTACTGAGCGAAAATTACAATGCCGAAATAAAGAGCATACTCGAAAAAAAGCCGTATTTGCCGTACGCTTCGGCGCGTGAGGCGGCGGTCAGAACCGCTTTGGGCGGCGATTTGGCGGATATATTGACAGCTCCGAACAACATTTTGGCGGTGGAATATATTAAAGCCATCATAAAAAGCGGCTCAAAAATAGTACCGAAGCCGCTGAAACGGCACTTTGCCGATCATAACGGTGCCGTAACCGACGAAAGCTTTGCAAATGCCGGTGCGCTGCGCGATATGCTGGAAAGAGGTGAGAGCATCAAAAGCTATGTTCCGCTCGCCGCGTGTGAGGTGTACGAAAGACTTTTGCAAAACGGCAGAATGCCGGCTGAAATTGGTGTGCTGGAGACCGCGATACTTGCGTTTTTGCGTATGACGCCGACGGAGGAGCTGAAAAAATATTATGATTGCCGCGCGGTGGCCGAAATAATCAAAAATGCCGCGTCAAAGGCCGTAAACTTAGAGGAGCTATACGAGCAGTGCGCGACAAAAAGCTTTACTCGCGCGCGAATCAGGCGCTGTATAACGGCGGCATATTTCGGAGTTACGTCGTCCGCGCAAAATGCTTTGCCGAACTATACATCTGTGCTGGCTCTGAATTCAAAGGGCGCCGCGCTGTTGTCTCAAATACGTAAAAATACCGAAATTGCGCTGATCACCAAGCCTGCACATATAAAAAAATACGCCGAAACCGAGATTTATCGCGACTACATGAACGAGCTTCGCGCGGACGATGTGTATGCTTTGTGCTTTTCCTCTCCCGGCAGGGCGGGGGAGAGCATGAAAAGAACACCGTATGTTGTCAAATAAACGTAAAATGGTTATTTTGGGAATACAATCTGACATTTACGCACAAAAATTAAAAAAAGTTCAAAAAATACTTGACTATTTTTGAAAATATAGTATAATATAGAGTAAGGTCAAGCGTTTACCATATGAAACGCTGTACTCAAAAAATTTTTAAGGAGATTTTCACGATGAAAAGATTTACGGCTATCCTTCTCACCGCGCTTATGCTGGTTTCTTCTCTTGTAATTTTCGCTTCTGCCGAATCTTGCAACACACCGGTTACTTTCTACGCGGTAAACACAAAGCCCGTTCTCGACGGTGTTGTTAAGCCCGGCGAATACGGTGAAAAGATTCACTCTGTTGATTACGACAACAGCGATGAATTCCTTGACGATTACGACACCGCTCATGAGGTAAAGGCTGATTTCTACGGTACTTGGACCGAAGAGGGCGTATACCTCGCATGGGTTGTTTATTCCGACATTCATGTTGCTGCCGCTTACGACAGCGATATGTGGAAGTACTGCCTTATTCAGTTCTGCACCACTCCCGTTACTCCCGAAGATGCCGACGTCGAAAACGATTGCAACGAGCTCGGTATTTGCGTAAGCTCCGAAAACGGTCAGCCTCACAAATGGGTTTACAAAGGACCTACCGATGTTGAGGATTGGCAGTTCAACGGTAAGCGCGACGAAAACGCTAAAACCACTACATACGAAGTATTCTTCCCCTGGGAAGCTATTACTCTCGGCGTTGCCGGCAAGGTTGGCACCGAAATCGGTGTTGCTTACGCTATCGGCGACCAGGAAGACTTCAACGAGGAACCCCGCATGGTTGAATGGCAGGATTCTATCCTCGGCGGTAAAATGTACGGAAATGCCGCAGTTGTAACTCTTGCCGCTGCCAAGACCGGCGCTCCCGCCGCTTCCACCACTACTACCGCTCCTACCGGTACTGCAACCACCACTACCACCACCGCTCCCGTTACCGCTGATGCAGGCGTTGTTACCGCTCTCATCGCAATGGTAGCTTCCGCAGGTGCCGCTCTCTCTATCAAAAAGAGAAAATAATTTACATTTAAAGCGTGATATGGCACGCCCCCCCGATGTGAATAAGTAAATGAAACGACCGCTCGTTTTGAGCGGTCGTTTCATATTTTTTACGGTTTTCGGTTAAATGTAAACAAAAAATGAAATTTTGAAAAATCTATTGACAAATTGCTTTTTTTAAGCTATAATAACGACAATAAAAAAACGCAATGACAGGGACGGTTGTTTTCCACGGCTTACAGAGAGTCTGCGGTTGGTGCAAGCAGTCAGCACGGGTTAACGGCATATCACCCTACCAGCGGAGCTGTCGAATCTTTTAGACAGCTACGGTCGCCACGTT
>CAYWMF010000261.1:0-2693 GCA_964459175.1 uncultured Oscillospiraceae bacterium | reverse complement strand
GAGCGCATAATGGGCAAGGATCATTCCCCCGTCAGAAAGCTGTTTGACTACGCCGAAGAGCATTTTCTGATGAATATTCCGCTCAAATACGTAATGACCGTAACCACGCAAAATGCCGGTAAAATCAGCATTCACGGTCTTTTCATCGGACGTGAAAGGGTTTACTTTGAAAAAGCCGTCAAGCTGGCTCAGGAAAAAAATCTGACCTTTGTCGATAAGCCCTTTAAAAAGGTTGTCGTTATGCTGGACGAAAAGGAATTCAAAAGCACCTGGCTCGGTAACAAGGCTATTTACCGCACCCGTATGGCTATTGCCGACGGTGGAGAGCTTATAGTTTTGGCGCCCGGCATCGACAAATTCGGCGAAGACCCCGCCAACGACGCGCTTATCCGCAAGTACGGCTATGTGGGACGTGAAAACATTCTCAAGCTGTGCGACCAAAACGACGATCTCAAGAGCAACCTTTCCGCCGCCGCTCATCTTATTCACGGTTCCTCGGACGGCCGCTTCAAAATCACCTATTGCACCGCCCACCTCACCGAGGACGAGGTTCGCGGCGCGGCGTTCGACTATATCCCCTATTCCGAGGCTGTAAAGCTGTATAATCCCGCCGTTCTCAAGGACGGCTATAACACGCTCGAAAACGGCGAAGAAATCTACTATATCAGCAACCCGGCTTTGGGCTTGTGGGCGGATCGCTCTAAGTTTTAATGGAATATTTAACTAATATTTAGCCAAATATAATAATCTGTTACACAATTGTAAAATGAGCCGCTGACTATTGACAGCGGCTTTTTTTTAGCGTATAATGTTAGTTAGCTAACAAAAAGGAGGTAATCTGTTTGCATGACCGTGATGTAGGTATTCAAATACGCACGATTTCAAATCTTATCCATCGTCGCAGCGAAAGCCTGCCGACGCGGCAGTATGCCGACAAAGTCACCGGCGTGCACGGCTGGATCATCGGCTACATTTACAAAAACCGCGACCGCGAGCTTTTTCAAAAGGACCTGGAGCAGGAGTTTCAAATGCGCCGTTCCACCGCGACGGTAATTCTTCAGCTTATGGAGAAAAACGGCATGATTCGTCGTGAAAAGGTTGACTACGATGCGCGGCTCAAAAAAATAATCCTCACAGACAAAGCGCTGGAGCTGCAAAAGAAAATCAACAGCGAAATTAAACTTCTCGAACAGCAGATGTGCGAGGGCATAAGCGACGAGGAGCTACAGGTCTTTTGGGATGTAACGGAAAAAATCAAACAAAATCTTATCGGAGGTACACATGATTAAAAAACTCGCATCACGAATACGGCAGTACAAAAAGGACACCATCCTTACGCCGATATACGTTATGATCGAATCCGTGCTGGATGTTATAATTCCGGCGTTAATGGCAAATCTTATCGACTTCGGCGTTGACGGCAACAACGGAGCCGGCAATATGAAGTACATTATAATATGCGGTATTGTAATAATCGTATTTTGCATGGTTGCGCTGATTTTCGGTGCGCTCAGCGGTCGAAGCGCCTCTATCGCGTCGGCAGGCTTCGCCAAAAATTTGCGGCAAGACATGTTTTACAGCATTCAAAACTACTCATTTTCCAACATTGACAAATTTTCCACCTCAAGTATCATAACGCGGCTTACCACCGACGTTACCAATGTGCAAAGCGCGTTTCAAATGATTATACGAATTGCGGTTCGTGCGCCGTCGATGATGATTTTCTCACTGATAATGGCGTTTTCCATTCAGCCGCGGCTCTCGCTGATATATCTGGCGGTAATACCGTTCCTGGCTGTCGGACTTTACTTGATTACAACTCACGCGCATCCGATTTTCCGCCGCGTATTCAAGACCTACGATAAACTCAACAACGTCGTTCAGGAAAACCTGCGCGGCATTCGCGTGGTGAAATCCTTTGTACGCGAAAAGCACGAGGAAGAAAAGTTCAACACCGTTTCCGAGGATATTTACCATGATTTTTCCAGAGCCGAAAAGACCATGGCGTTTAACTCCCCTCTTATGCAAACCTCAATGTACACCTGCCTTTTGCTGGTGTCGTGGGTCGGCGCAAGGCTGATTGTTTCCTCCGGCGAAACCGCTATGACCTGCGGACAGCTGATGAGCCTTATCACCTACGCTTCGCAGATACTTATGAGCCTGATGATGCTGTCCATGATTCTCGTTATGATCACCATTTCGCGCGCATCCGCCGAAAGAATAGTCGAAATTTTGGACGAAAAGAGCGATATTACCGACGGTGACGCGCATATAGATGTGGTTAAGGACGGCAGTATCCGCTTCGAAAATGTAAGCTTCGCATATTCTTCCAAGAGCGAAAAGCTATGTCTTGACAACGTCAATCTTGATATAAGGCCCGGTCAAACCGTCGGTATTGTCGGCGGAACGGGTTCCTCAAAATCCACGCTGGTACAGCTGATTCCGCGCCTTTACGACGTGTCGGAGGGTAATCTGTATGTTGGCGGAGTAAATGTAAAGGACTACACCCTTGACGCGCTGAGAAACGAGGTTGCCATGGTTCTTCAAAAGAACGTGCTTTTCTCGGGTACAATCAAGGAAAATCTGCGCTGGGGCAACGAGCATGCCGACGACGAGGAGCTTGAAAAAGCATGTAAGCTTGCCTGCGCCGACGGCTTTATACGCGAATTTCCAGACGGCTACGACACATACAT
>CAYWMF010000260.1:0-2699 GCA_964459175.1 uncultured Oscillospiraceae bacterium | reverse complement strand
GCTTGACATGCAAGAGGTCACAGATTCGACTTCTGTCGTCCCCACCAAAAAACCGTTGGTTTGCTTGAAATTCAAGTAAATCAACGGTTTTTGTTTATTTATTTTGCCATGCAAATGCTTTCAAAACAAGTAAGGTGTCGTCAAGTATCTTGTTCGGAGCACATAAAATCGTACAGCGACGCGCAAGCCAATATTTCGGAGCGCTCAAGCGGCGAAACATTCACCGCACCGTCATGCGAATTCGCGTGAATTATTTCATTATTGCCGAGATACAGCGCGACGTGCCCTTTAAAAAACACCAAATCAGCCGGACGGAGCTTATCGACGGTCGTTTTGTAATCAGCATAAAACGGAAAGCGCGCATCTCGATAAATTCGTATGCCGTTTAGATAATACGACATAAAGCACAAGCCCGAGCAGTCTATGCCCTGCATACTCTTGCCGCCCCAGCGGTATGGCGTACCGAGATATTTTTTTGCGGTACCGATAATATCGGTCGGCGCGACTTTATTTTCGGAGCAGATTTTTTCGATATGCGCCGACGGCACAAACGCCGTTCTGCCGCCGAATTTTATTTCGGCAAATTTTTCGTCGTCGTTTATCACCTCGACATACGCGCCGAACGGCAATACTTCAAGCGGCGCTTCGAGATAACGCGCCTGCGGAAGCACGTCGCAAAAGCGCGATTTTACGCGATAATTCGGATTATACTCGTCGTCCGTAAGAGCTGCGGCGTCAACATATCCGGTGTAGCCGTAATCTGTTTTGCAAAAAATTTTGTTCTCCTCTTGCTTGCCTATCGAGGTAACACTCCAGCCGTGCAGCAGCTCGTCGGACACCTCGCCGAGCATATTATAAGCAAACACGGACCCACGGCTCACATAAAAGCTTTTTTGGTTTGGCATAATAAACTTAACTCCCTTCAAAATTTTACAAAATATACTGTACTTGGAACAGAATTTGTGATATACTATAAAAAGTATAAAGCTATGGAGGTATTGATGTGATACGAGAAAGCATTCACGACAGAATAAGTCTAAACATTTCGCAAACGGATAAATTCAAAACCAATTTTCTTTCGTTTTTCTTTTCCGTGCCGCTGAAAAGCGAGACCGCCTCGGAATATTCGATTTTGCCGAAGGTTCTGCTTCGCGGAAGCGAAAGCTATGCGGACATGAGGGCGATAAACCGCAGACTTGACGCATTATACGGCGCGCGGATTTCGGCGACGGTATTCAAGCGCGGCGAGCGCCAGATTATCGGAATATTCTCAAGCTGTCTTTGTAATGAATATGCGTTTGAGCAAACGGATATTCTGAAAGATTTGATTTACACGGCAAAGGATCTGCTTTTTAACCCCAGAATCGAAAACGGCGGCTTTGTGCCGGCGTATGTAGAGGGCGAAAAGAAAAATCAAATCGACTATATAAAGTCGCAAATCAACAACAAAAATCAGTATGCCCTCACCCGTTGCCGCCAGGAAATGTGCGCCGATGAGGCGTACGGCATAAGTGAAATCGGAACCGTCGAGCAAATCGAGCAGATAACCCCGACCTCACTTTACGAAGCGTACAAGCGCTTCATCGCGCAGGCCGATATTGACGTATACTTTGTCGGCAGATGCGACAAAAATCATCTTTCGGCAGATATAAAGGGCATTTTTAGCGGCATTGCGCGCGAAAATGTTGCCGTATGCAAGCCGAATATCATAACCGACGTCGAAAAGGTCAAAAACGTCGAGGAAGAAATGAACAGCACGCAGGGCAAATTAACGCTGGGTTTCCGCAGCGGCATGACGCTTTACGACGAAAACTATGCGGCTTTTTCGCTTTTCAACGAAATTTTCGGCGGTTCTCCGTCCAGCAAGCTTTTCATGAATGTGCGTGAAAAGCTGTCGCTGTGCTATTACTGCTCGGCAATTCCCGAAGCGCACAAGGGGCTTTTGTTTGTCGCCAGCGGTATAGAGGTCGAAAATAAGGACAAGGCGCAAAGCGAGATTTTGGCTCAGCTTGAGGATATAAAGCAGGGAAAAATAACCGATGCGGAATTCGACAGCGCCGTAAAATCGCTTATCAACGGTTATTCGGAGCTTGCCGACGAGCCGCAGAGCCTGTCGCTGTGGTATTACAGCCGTATGATGGCGGGCTTATCCGACACGCCGGAGCAGGTTTGCGAAAAAATCCGTACGCTGACCAAGGATGACGTTATAAAGGCTTCTCTCGGTGTAAAGCTGGATACGGTTTACTTTTTGAAAGGAGCAAAGGCATGAGCTACACTTTAAAGGAAAACAAGCGCATTAACGAAAAATACTATTATTTCAAGCATAAAAGCGGCTTGGACGTCTATGTGGTGCCCAAGGAGCTCGGCACATATTACGCCTTGTTCGGCACGAAATACGGCTCGATCGACCGCACCTTCAAGCGCGGCGAAGATACAGATTTCATAACCGTGCCCGACGGTATCGCACATTTTTTGGAGCACAAAATGTTCGAAAATGAGGACGGCGTGGACACCTTTGCACGCTTTGCGGAATACGGCGCCGGCGCCAACGCCTATACCTCCTCGGACAAGACCGCATATCTTTTTTCCTGCACGGAAAATTTCATTCCGTCGCTGGAAATACTTTTGGATTTTGTAACGCATCCGTATTTCACCGAGCAAACGGTGGAAAAGGAGCAGGGCATAATCGCGCAGGAAAT
>CAYWMF010000259.1:0-2702 GCA_964459175.1 uncultured Oscillospiraceae bacterium | reverse complement strand
CTGTGAAATATCCTCTTTGGTGGTGACAACAACCCTGTCGGCGTTGAGATGCTTTATCGAATCGGCAATTTCATCGCTGAGAACCGTTGTTATAACACGCGCGCCGAACGCCTTTGCCATCGGAATTATAACGCTGGCAAGGCCGGAAGCACCCGCATTCATCAGCAAGGTATTGCCCGGCTTGAGTCCGCCCTCGATGAACAAATTCAAATATGCCGTCGCAAAGGCCTCGGGTATAGCCGCCGCCTCAACCATCGAGCAATTTTTCGGCACCGGCATAAGCATATCGTATTTTACGGCGACATATTCGGCATAACCGCCGCCGCCAAGCAATGCGCAAACCTTATCGCCTATTTTCCAAGAGGATTTTTGGCTTGCCTGCTCGCCTATTTCGACAATTACGCCCGCAACCTCAAGTCCCATCCACTCCGGGCAGCCGGGAGGCGGCGGGTAATCGCCCTCTCTCTGCATTAAGTCCGCACGGTTCAGCGCCGCCGCGTATATTTCGACCAAAACCTCGTCGGATTTTATAACCGGGTTTGGCACATCGTCCCATCTTAAGCTTCTGTCGTCGTTTATAAGTATTGCTTTCATTTGTTTCTCCTTTAAAAATATATTTTTCAGTCGTCGTGACACAACAGCACGGTATATTTTTTATCGCTGTACTTTTCGATAAATTCCTTGCTTTTTTGCGGGCAATATGAATTGCCGGTCGGAATTTCTTTTTCGAGGCATTCACGTAAATAGCATTCATCGCCGGCTATTATGTACACTCCGTCGTCGGTTTTTATCTCGACAATGCAAGAGCCAGGCGTATGCCCTCCGATTTTTAAAGCACGCACGCTTTTGCTCACTGTATATTCTTCGTCAAAGCAGTTGACATTAAAGCCCTGCGGAATATAGCCTTTTGCGCCTGCAAGCTCGCCGCGTTGTATATGCACGACTGCCTTTTTAAAATACTTTACGCATTCTATGTGGTCGTGGTGCGAATGAGTTATAACAACGTCGGTAATGTCATCGGGCGCCATACCCGCATTTTTCAGCGCCGCAACCGTGCCGATAAAGCTTTTCATATCAAAGCCTGGCATAGTTTCACAGCCTGCGTCGATTAAAATATTCTTATTTTCGACCTTTATAAGATAAATTTTAAACTTAATCGGCCTCCGCTTTGCTACATCGCCGCAGACGAAAATCTGATTTTCGGGCAAAACGGAATTTGCGTATTCCAACGGTATAATTTCAATTTTCGTGCCGTTATGTTCCGTAATTATCGATTTTAACATATCTTCGGCTCCTTTACCGATTTTATACTCCGCACGACATGAGTAAAATTCTGTGCAGCTCTCTTTCATACTCGTAGCCGTACGGATTTTCCTTTTCACCGCTGACGTAGCTTGCAAAGGCGCGGAACATTGCATCGTATCTGCCGCTCGGAGCAGTGAAATAATTGTTTGTTGCGGCCGCCCAATCGGCAGGATTTGTGCCGAATGTATCTCTTACGCCAGTGGTTTGCGGAACATAAATATCCGAACAGCCTACAGCGGATTTTTCAAGCGGACGAATTTCAACGGTGGCCTTTGTACCGCAAACCACAAGCTGTCTGCGTTCGTAACCGCCTATTTCCACAGCTGTGCTTTTGGCAAACGAGACGCCGTTTTTGTACTTAAATACCACCATACCGAAATCCTCGGCGGTCGTGCCGCTCAAGCCCGAGGAAACGCTCATCGGGATAATTTCGCGCGGCGTGCCCATGATGGAATAGACAAAATCTATCATGTGACAGCCCAAAAAGTACAGCATACCGCCGGGATAGTCCTTGAGCCAGTCGCGCTTTGGCAGACCGTGCGAGCAGTTCATCTGCGCTTCGACCGAAATAATATCGCCGAGCTTGCCGGCTCTTATATCCTCCATCAGCTGGATATACGCCGGGTTATATCTGTACATGTAGCCGGTATGAAAAACAAGCTTTTTCCGCTTAACGGTGTTTATGAGCCTATCGTATTCCGCGCCGTCGATGCCGCCCGGCTTATCCATTTGTATATTAAGGCCTTTATCTGCCGCCATTTGCGCATATTTTGTAAGCGCGCGATCCTCGGTTTCAATCACAACCGCGTCAAGGTCGGGATAATTCAGAATTTCCTCCACTGTCATTCTTTTAACGTCGGTAAAGCTCTCCTTGCGATCCTCGTAGGTACAGCCGGGATTTAAGCTATCCTCGGGCACAACGGCAAAGCCCACAAAATCATACAGCTCGTTTTGAAGCTTGAGCGTTTCAAAGGCGTTCACCGCGTGGTCATGCCCTACGCCGATTTGAGCAACCTTAATTCTTTTATTCATTCTGCTGTCTCCTCACATTTTCCAATCAAACTGCACGACAACCGGAAAGCTCTTATCGTGCGCAAGCCTATCGTATACTTTGCCGCAGTCCTTGGGCGAATGTGTTTCTTCGATTATATCTTCAAGGCAAATTCTGCCGCAAGCACAAAGCTTAAGTATAACCTTAATATCGTCGCGCTGAGTGAACCAGCCGGGATACGAATCAACCTCGGGTCTTGCGGCGGTATGAGCGCCGATAACCGTGATACCCGGGCCGTGTATTTTTTTGTAGTAGTCAACGGTGAAATCCGAATTTCTCGTACAGCCGAGAAGCGCAATACGTCCCATTTTTGCCATGCAGTCCAGCGCCTCGTTGAAGCCCGCGC
>CAYWMF010000258.1:0-2706 GCA_964459175.1 uncultured Oscillospiraceae bacterium | reverse complement strand
AGCCCACCGTCAGCGGCGCAAGCGTAACCGCAAACGTTATCAAGAACGGTAAAGGCAAAAAAATTCACGTTCTCAAGTACAAGGCTAAGAAGAACGAGAAGAAGAAAATCGGCCACAGACAGCCTTACACCAAGGTTCAGATCACCAAGATTGCGAAATAATGATCAACGCGGTTTTTTACCGAAATCAAGACTCTGAAATCATCGGCTTTTGTGTTTCGGGTCATGCAGGCTTTGCAAACAGCGGCAAGGATATCGTCTGTGCCGCAGTCAGCGCTATGAGCTCGCTTGTGGTCAACACGCTGGAGGAAATTTTTCACTGCGGCGGCGAGGTTCAAGCCTCGGAAAGCGGAAAATTATCATATTTTCTGCCCGATTCCATGGCGAGCAGCACAACGGCGGTCGGCGTTTTAAGCGGCTTCAAGCTTCAGCTTGAGGATTACGCCGCCGTATACCCCAAAAACATAAATGTCGGCTTGAAAGAGTCGGAGTAATCTATCGGAAAGGAAGAAATACTATGTTAAGAATAAGCTTACAGTTCTTTGCTCATAAGAAAGGTGTCGGTTCCACAAAGAACGGACGTGACAGTGAGTCCAAGCGTCTCGGCGTTAAAAAGGCTGACGGTCAGGCTTGCATCGCAGGCAACATTCTTGTAAGACAAAGAGGCACGCACATCCATCCCGGCGTAAATGTCGGAAAGGGTTCTGACGACACTCTGTTTGCTCTTGTCGCAGGCACTGTTAAATTTGAACATATGCCCGGCAAGAAAACCCGCGTATCCGTTTACGCGGCTGACTAATCGCCAACCCCAAAGGTCACGGGCAAAACTCTTTTTGTAAGAATATTAGCCCTGGCGAACAAGCAAAAATAGTTGCACAATAAACAAATACCCCGACAGATTCAATCTGTCGGGGTATTTGCGTATTCGAGTAACTCTCGTTTCTGGCAAGCGGTATTACATACATTTAAATATGTTCGGTGACATAAATGCACACCTAAGGCTCCCTGTGTAAGGGGACTGTTAGACTATGTCTGACTGAGGGGTTGTCGTATAAGAGGTAAACCAAATATGCCGAAAGAGCAGTTCTTTTTTCTATTTCCGTTCTATCGAACATTTCATTTTAAGACAAATTCGGCAGAAAGAAAGATCTTTCTGCCAAAGGTTGTAATTATCCTTTTAAGAAACAGCGCAAATCGTGACGTTTATATTCAAATTATCTCTTTGTTCTTAATATACCTGCATTTAGGAAAATTAGAGCAACCATAAAATTCTTTACCGATATTTCCACCCTTTTTGGCTTCTCTAAGGACAAGCGCAGCACCACATTTAGGGCATTTCAAAGTTTCGTCTTGAATTGTCATAACATTGCATTTCAAAGCTTTATTCGTGCTTTCTTTTTGCAATTCATTCATTTCCATAGGATCAATTGATTCAATGTAATTTCTTTGAATATTTAAAACATGTTGCTGTTTTAAGGCATAATCTACTTTAGTATATGGCAAAAGCTTATTATAGGCATCAATAACTTCCATATCACTCAACGAATCGGTATTATTTTTCAAAGCGGCCGATACCGCAACTAAGACTTGATTACGATTAATCACAGCAATATCGTTACTTGTTACATTGACATTTTTGAGTGTGCATCTTTCGGAAAAAACTATAATAGACCAAACACTCACATTTTTACCGATTAAGTTCTTCAAATGCTTTATATGTGATTTGTTTTGCATTATAGGATTATAAAAGCTTTCTTTACGGCTTTTGCCTCTGCCTACCGGGAGTGTTTGATACCAATTCTTCTGCCACTCACTACCGAAAATCCACCCACTGTAATTCTTGCTTTCGAACACAAAAATACCTTTTCTGCAAAGCATTATAATGTCTATCTCGGTAGTTTCTTCATTCTCTTTTGGAATATACACATTGAAAAGGAATTTTGCGCCTTGCTTTTCATAGCTTTTCAATTGCTTATATGTCATATATTCACCGAGTCTTCCTTTGTCCGTTATAACCGAAATCAAAGGAAAACTTGTAATTTGATAATATGAACATTTTTTATAGCTATAATTGAAAATGCAATAAGCTATTACAGGCACCAATATCAAAAGCAGCAATGGAACAATTAACATCATATACATTTAGCGGGAGCAATAAAAACAGCCTCCTACTCCATAATTATGGGCAATATCATGGGTTTACGCTTGGTTTTCGAATAAATATATTTCGTAAGGTCGTCCTTTACCTTTGATTTTATCGCGTTGGCGTCGCTGATATTTTCGTCTATGCAATAATAAATAGCTTCTTTTGCGATATTTTTCAGCTCCTCCATCAGCTCTTCCGACTCCTTGACATACACAAAGCCGCGGGAAACAATATCCGGGCCGGAAAACAGATAGCCGCCCGCCAAATCAATCGTTGCCACAACTACTATCAGGCCATCGCAAGCCAAATGACGTCTGTCGCGCAATACCACATTTCCGACATCGCCCACACCGTAGCCGTCCACCAACACCTTGCCGGCGGGAACATTTCCGTTGAAGCGCGCCTGCTCCGAGTCAAACTCCATAACCTTGCCGACCTCGGGAATAAGAATATTTTCGTGCGGAATGCCCATATATTCAGCCAAAGAAGCACATTTCGTAACGTGCTTGAATTCGCCGTGAAGCGGCACGAAAAACTTCGGCTTGGTAAGCGCGATAATGG
>CAYWMF010000257.1:0-2712 GCA_964459175.1 uncultured Oscillospiraceae bacterium | reverse complement strand
ATAATCTATATATGACTTCCGACAGTATGCCTGCCGTAAGCTGTTTAATTTGCTTTTGCAGTTTAAATTAAGTATAAAAATTCGGAATTTTCCGGAATTTGCGGAGGAATAATAATATGAAAATGCGCGTTATAAGCATTGTGTTCTGCCTTATTGCCTTTACGGTGTCACTGCTTTTGATGTTCAATGTCTATAATAACGAGGCCGAGCCCGAGCCGCCGATTGACCAGCAGCAGCCGGAACAGCCGCCTGTCGAGCTTACCAATCGAACCGAGCCGCTTTCCGAAACCACCGTTAAGAAGCTCTCTGCCGATGTGACCGCTTTCATCAAGTCGCTTGCTTATGAGGGTGATAAAAGCTACAGCGTTAAAATGCAGGAATACATAGACCAGCTTGAACGCAGCGCCGATTACCTCGGAACAGAAAAGCAGGATGCGGCGGGTAAAGCGTATTTGTCCGAAATCGCTTCGATTTTTAAGGCTGTTTTGGATACTCCCTATCTGAATACCACCGAACTTTCTTCGACTATCAGCGGATATCTTAAGCAAATCAAAGCTCTTGCACCGCAAAATGCAGTCGATGCGGAGCTGTATCCTCAAATAGATACCACGGCAAACGGTATGTTCACCCTTGCAATAATTTCGGTAAATAATACCAAAAAATCCTCCGATGTTTTCACCGTTTCGGTAGGCGGAAGTGTGATTTTGGGCGATGTTGCCGGCGCGGTCGAGGGTACCTTTGCCGAAAAATGTGAGGAGCTTGCCACCAATACTTTCCCGCTTGGCGGTATTTCTGCGGTGTTTGCGACGGACGACTATTCTATTATAACTCTGCGCAATCCGCTTACCGAGGAAACCGCTTCAAGCGATACCAGAACCGCCGTTAAGGGCAAGCCCGACTATGCCGCATTGATGTATGCTTCGGGTGTAAATGCCGTTAACCTTGCGTCGGATCATATGAACGATTACGGCGATAAGGGTCTGGCCGATACTAAAATTGCGCTGAGCAGCGCCGGCCTCAATTTCGCCGCAAATGCCGAAATATGCGATTATGATACCCAAATCGGCAAGGTGGCGCTTATTTCCTACGACCTCAATTCCTCGGCGGTTTCCAATAATGCGACCGCCGTTAACAATACCGTCAAGGATGCTATTGCTTCCGCACGTTCGCGCGGCGCAAATATGGTTATCACCATCTTCAGCTGGAAGGGCAACGAGAACAAAGAAATTTCCGACTATCAGGTAAGCGTCGGAAGAACTGCCGTTGATAACGGCGCTGATCTTGTAATAGGTACCTTCCCGCAGTATATCCAGGCGATTGATGTTTATAAGGGCAAAACTATCATTTACAGCACAAACGAGCTCCTTGCGGGCAAAACCGATATTCTCGGCGCTTCGGGCGTGGCAAATCCCAACGGCTTAATAATATCCCAGGACTACACCTATGCCAACGGCACGCTCACACCGTCCGAAATAACCTTCTATCCGGTTATTTCCACCTCTGACAGCGAAAAGAATGACTTTACGCCCAAGCTTGTGTTCGATTCCACCGCCGACAGCATAATCGAAAGCTTCAAGCAGGCCTGCGTTTGCACAAGATACGGTCTTGCCAAGGACTCTAACCCCGCAAAACAGGAAATAAAGTATATAAAAATCAGCGAATAAAACCCGAAAGGCACTCCAAACAAGTGCCTTTTTGCGTTGAAAATAAAAAATAACAGTAAAGGAATTGAAAAATATGTTAAAAACAGCGGTTATCATGGGTAGCGACAGCGACTTTGAAACCATGAAAGCATGTATTAAAAAGCTTAAGGCTTTTGATATGCCGTTTGAGGTAAAAATCATTTCGGCTCACCGTACGCCAAAGCTGGCGGAGGAATTCGCTTCAAACGCCGAGAAGAACGGCTTTGGCGTAATTATTGCCGCCGCGGGTAAAGCGGCTCATCTCGGAGGCGTAATCGCGGCGTACACAACTCTGCCGGTTATCGCCGTGCCGATAAAATCTTCCACACTGGACGGACTTGATTCGCTCCTTTCGATGGTTCAAATGCCGTCGGGCATACCGGTTGCCACTGTCGCGATAGACGGTGCACAGAATGCGGCAATTTTGGCGGCGCAGATACTCGCCTTGTCCGAGCCGACGCTCAAATCCAAGCTTGCAGCGGAAAAGGACAGTATGGTAGAGGGTGTTCTCAAAAAGGACGCCGCAATTCAGGAACAGCTTAAAAATATTTAAATAATACTATAAATTCGGGGGTAAAACAAATGAAAAAATTAGAACAGCTGTACGAAGGAAAAGCAAAAAAGGTTTTCAAAACGGATGACGAAAACATTTATATGGTGTACTACAAGGATGATGCCACCGCCTTTAACGGCGAAAAAAAGGGTACAATATCGAATAAGGGCATTATCAACAACCGTGTAACCAATCATCTTATGAAAATGCTCGAAAAAGAGGGAATACCTACACATTTCGTTGAAGAGATTTCCGAGCGTGAAACACTGGTTAAAAAGGTTACCATCGTTCCGCTGGAGGTTATTGTAAGAAATATCGCGGCCGGCTCTCTTTCCAAGCGCCTCGGACTGCCAGAGGGAACCAAGCTTGCTTCGACGGTGCTGGAGCTTTGCTACAAGGACGACGCTTTGGGCGATCCGATGGTTAACAATTATCATGTCTTTGCAATGAATTTGGCTACCCCCGAGGAGCTTAAAC
>CAYWMF010000256.1:0-2721 GCA_964459175.1 uncultured Oscillospiraceae bacterium | reverse complement strand
GCGTCCGGCTCGCCCTTGATAAGCTCCTTGCCGGAAAACTCCATTATAACGTGGCCGTCCTTTTGCGGCGACATGAAGCTGTCGTGCTTTTCGGCGGTGATGCCCGTCATGGGCTGGAACCAGTGCGTGTAATGGGTCGCGCCCTTTTCGATTGCCCAGTCCTTCATGGCGTTGGCAACCACGTTGGCAACGGTAATATCCAGCTCGGTGCCGTTTTTGATGGTGTAATGCAGGGATTTGTATATTTCCTTTGGCAGCTTGGCTTTCATCACATCGTCGTTGAAAACCATGCCGGCAAATATTTCGGCTACATTTTTGTTGTCCATATATTTATTCTCCCTCCGTTTTTATAAAAGCTCAACGCCGGCGGCTTTGCAAGCCTGAATGGTTTTGTCGTCCCACATAGAAACCTGAACCTCGCCTATGTGCGCCTTGCCCAACAGCAGCATGCACAGCCTCGATTGTCCTATGCCGCCGCCCATGGTGAGCGGAAGCGTGCTGTCCAACAGCATTTTGTGAAAATCAAAGCGGCGTCTTTCGTCGGCGCCCGCCTTGGTCAGCTGTTCGTCCAGCGCCTTGGCATCAACACGTATGCCCATTGAGGATATTTCAAACGCACAGCCCAGCGTATCGTTCCAGAACATAATATCGCCGTTCAGCTTCCAGTCGTCGTAGTCGGGCGCGCGGCCGTCGTGCTTGGTGCCGGAGCGGAGAACATCGCCTATTTGCATGATAAATGCGGTTTTGTGCGACTTAAGATAAGCGTTTTCCCTCTCCTTCGGAGAGAGCAGAGGGTATAAGTCCTCCAGCTCCTGCGTTGTGACAAAGCTTACCTTTTCGGTTAGCGAAACGTCGATTTTGGGGTAAATCTCGCGCACACATTCCAGCGTTTCGCAAATAGCCTTTACTTCCTTGTTGACGGTCTTTTTCAAAAATTCGACGGTGCGCTGTTCGGGCGAAATCACCTTTTCCCAGTCCCACTGGTCAACATATACCGAATGCAGGTTGTCCAGCTCCTCATCGCGGCGAATGGCGTTCATATCGGTGTACAAGCCCTCGCCGACCGAAAAGCCGTATTTATACAGCGCCATTCTTTTCCACTTAGCCAGCGAATGAACTACCACAGCCTCGCGGCCGATGTCGGCTATGTCGAATCTTACAGCGCGCTCAACACCGTTGAGGTCGTCATTAAGTCCGGTGGTCGGGTCTACAAAAAGCGGGGCGGAAACGCGCTTGAGATTAAGCGCCGCACAAAGCTTGCTTTCAAAGGTTTTTTTGATAATGCCTATCGCAGTCTGGGTTTCGTAAAGACTCAAATAAGATTTGTAGTCCTGCGGAATTAATGTTTTGCTCATAACGGTCATCTCCTAAATAAAAATAGACGCTGAGGTAGAGCTAATACCTCAGCGCCATTGCTGATAATTGTATTATATACCTTTTTAAAGCATTTGTCAAGAGGTATTTTATATTTTTAACATATTGCACAAATACATTGCCTGAAATTGTGCCGAAAAGCGATTATTTTTTCTTTTTTACCGAAAATCCGAACTTTCCTATTCTTTTGCCGAGCTCAAGATACTCGCCGTGTGAATACGCCACAAGCTTTGCACGTCCGAGGCACAGCTTGCCGTTTTCGTCGATAAGCTTTTCGTCCACATCGACCGCTTTGATTTCAGCCAAAAACATATCATGCGTGCCCAGCGGGATAATCTGAGTAACCTTGCATTCGAGATTTATCGGCGACTGCGCAATCAGCGGCGCGTCCACGGTCTTTCCCTTTTCGGGGGTAAGGCCGAATTTCGCGAATTTATCCGTCTTTGCGCCGGTAAAAACGCCACAGGCGTCGGCCTTGCGCGCCAGGTCGCGACCGACAAGATTTATAACAAATTCACCGCTGTCTTTGATTATTTGGTAGGAATATCGCCCCGGGCGAACCGAAATATAGGTCATTGTGGGGCTGGTGTTGACTATGCCGGTCCAGGCGATGGTGATGGCGTTATGCTTTTCCATATTGCCGCAGGTGACAATAACCGCCGGAATCGGCGCCAAAATGGCGGCAGGATCCCATGTGATTTTCATAAAAGCCCAACCTTACCGTACAAATTCGTTGTAAATCGCTTTTAATGTCTTTTCAAAGTCGTTGTCGTGAACGCCGATGATAATGTTAAGCTCGCTCGAACCCTGGTCTATCATGCGCACATTGATGTCCGCGCGACTTACCGCCGAAAATACGCGCGATGCCGTGCCGTGCGTTTTTACCATGCCGCGGCCGACAACCGCAACCAGCGCGATGCCGTCCTCAATGTGTATGTGATCGGGGTTGACCTCGCGGCAAATGCCCTCGATGACGGCGTCCTTTTTGTCCTTGAGCGCGGCGGTTGCCACAATAACGCTCATGGTGTCAACACCGCTGGGCAGATGCTCGAACGAAATGCCGTTTTTCTCCAAAACCTCCAGCACACGTCTGCCGAAGCCAAGCTCTTGGTTCATCATGTCCTTTTCGATAGCGATAACCGAAAAGTCCTTTTTACCGGCAATACCGGTGATAACGCGGTTACGGCTGGTCGAGGGCGCCTCGGCGACAATCATTGTGCCGGGGTCGGCGGGGGCGTTGGTGTTTTTGATATTTATCGGAATTCCCGCGCGGCGAACCGGGAAAATGGCGTCCTCATGAAGCACGGTGGCGCCCATGTAGCTCAGCTCCCGCAGCTCGTGATAGGT
>CAYWMF010000255.1:0-2731 GCA_964459175.1 uncultured Oscillospiraceae bacterium | reverse complement strand
CCGTCACGCAGTCGCCGTTTTGCTGCTCGCCGCTTTTGGTGCGCACGGCTTTGGCATATTCCAGTGTAATCGACGGTCGGCGCACCATACGCATGACTTCGCCGGATTCGCGCATGAAAAATTCCGGCAAAGTTACAGAAAATCCGCATTCCTTTTCGATTTCGCCGCGTATTTTTTCACTGCTTGCCTCAATATCGGCCGAGCAGACGCCGACAACATCTATCACGGCGCGGCGCGTGCCTTTTATTTCGAAGCTTTTGTAGGGAATTTTCAGGTTTTCGAGCGCGCGCTTTATTTTGAAGCCTTCGGTCAGCTTGGAAGGCTTGTCGCCTTTGGCGGCGGTGCTTTTGAAAAGTTTCGAAACGGTGTTGTACTCGCCGGACAAAAGCCTTGCGCGCGCCGACAGGTCGGAAAAATCGGCGGCGCTGTATCTTTTCTTGCATTCGCTGAGAATTTTTTCGCTGTTGCGGCATTTCGCGGCGAAGCTTGACGGCAGATCTTCGCTTTCCAGCCGCTTTTCATACAACAGCTCCCCTAAGCGTACCCGCAGTCCGCCGCCGATTTGCTCATCGCGCATGTCGCACACCTCACGCATCAGACAGTCGGCACACACCTCCTCAAAGGCGCGACGAACAAAGTACACACATTCGTTTTTGTCCGGTTCACATGGCTTTTCGGCGTCCAGCGCTAAGTCGGACAGCGCCGAAAAAGCATCCGAAAACTTCACCAGTCGCTCGCTTTTTTCGCTGTCACGCACCTCTTCCGCATCACATTCCGCTTGAGCTGCCGCAGGTATTGACGGCGACGGCTTGATGACGGCTTTCAGCGGAAAAAACGCCGCACAGGCAATCAAAAATTCCGGTGCAAGGTACCCCACCGCGTCGAAGCCGCAGCAGTAAATGCCGTAGCATATAGCACCGACATATGCCGCCAGCAGTGAAAAAATATCCGAATACTCGAAGAATATTCCGGAAGCAAAGCCCATTATGCCCAAAACCGGCGGCAAAACGAAATTTTCACCCGCAAGTCCGCACACAAGCCCTGTCAAAGCTCCGTACAGCGCACCTTTTTTCTTGGCGGCGCACAGCGTTATCACCGCCGAAAGAATTATCGACAGTGAAAATGAAAAAATGTGCACCGATTTTATACCGTACAGCAATGCAAACAGAAATGCGCCGACGCTTGCGGTGCGGTGTATCTGCGAATCCTCATCGTCGGCAAGTCCGTCGAAAAGATATGCGAAAATCGGGGCGCATACAGAAAGAATCAATATGCCCAAAATCTCCCAAATTCCGAAGCCGTTGATTGCGCCGCCGACCAGCCCTATGCACAGCGACGAGGTCAGCGAAAGCGCCATTTTTATTGCACGGCTTTCGTTGAATTTGCCGCCGGTCAGCGCAAAGCGTATCAAAAACAGCGCGCAGTACATGGTGAAATACAGAATTCCATCCTTTTTGTATGTAAGCGGCGCCAGTATTATGCCGCCGCACAGCATAAAAAACGCAAAATCCGAATTGTGCTTCAGCCGCTGATTATTGCGACAACAGCTTGCCATCAGCGCCACCCCCAACGGTCGCGCCGACAGCGGAAATTCGGCAAACGAGATGATAAATCCGAGTATAAGTCGGACAAAACCCACGGCGAGCCGTCGCAGTTGGGAGACGGCTTTGAAGCTTTGAATTGCTTTTTCGGTCGATTTGTTCATTTTACATTCCTGCCTTTTATAATATTTTATGCTATGATTTTAGCATAAAAGCGCCGCGTAATATGTCAAACCGTGGTTACACCGATTTGTGAGAATTGACTAATATAACGCATGCGTTTTGTACATATAATACAAATGTTGCGTGAAAGGATAGATAATTCTTTTGTAGGACTTGATTTTTTTGAAATGTTGTGATATAATAACCGTAACTATGAAGTATATTCGGAGAATTGTCGGTGGTGCGAGTCGTAATTGCGGCTTTGTGCGCCGTGCCGAGGCGCTCCGAAGCGTGAAAATACTTGTCGTTTGCAAAAAATCTTGTGGGAGACAATTGATATATTGTGAGACATTTCACCTATTTGTTTGATTTTGACGGCACGTTGGTGGATTCAATGCCGTGCTGGTCGCAAAAAATGCTGAATATTTTGGACAAAAACAAGATTGACTACCCCAAGGATATTATCAAAACCATAACGCCTCTGGGCGATTTGGGCACCGCAAGGTATTTTAGGCAGGCGCTGGGCGTTAATTTGAGCGTAGATGAGCTGCTCAAGCAAATGGACGAATATGCGCTTCCAAAATATCGCGACAGCATACTGCTTAAGGATGGCGTTCGCGAATATTTGGCGATGCTTAAAAGTAATAATTGCAGTTTAAACGTATTGACTGCCAGCCCGCACAAAATGCTTGATCCGTGCTTAAAACGAAACGGAATTTTCGATTTGTTTGACAATGTGTGGAGCTGTGACGATTTCGGAACAACAAAATCCGATCCGAAAATATATAAAGCCGCGGTGGAAAAAATCGGCGCAAAGAAGAGTAAAACGGCTTTCTTTGACGATAATATAGTGGCGATTGAAACGGCCGCGCGGGCGGGGCTTTACACCGTGGGCGTTTACGACGCTTCGGGCAGTGATTTTACCGACCGCCTGAAAGAAATTGCCGATTTGTATATCGAGTCGTTTGTCGGCTTGGAGCAGCTTTGATTTATAAGGAATAAAAGGCGGCGGGTCCGATTTTAAAGGC
>CAYWMF010000254.1:0-2738 GCA_964459175.1 uncultured Oscillospiraceae bacterium | reverse complement strand
GATACGGACAGTATTCTTTCCGCTTTCGATGAAAATCCGCTTTTGTGCGGCATCACTTTTTCCGGCGGTGAGCCGTTTTGCCAAGCGCAGGCGCTGGTTCCGCTGGCGAAGGCGGTTAAAAATAAGAAAAAAGGCGTTATGGCCTACAGTGGCTATACGCTGGAGGAGCTTATAAAGCTGTCCGAAAAGGAGCCGGCTGTAATGGAGCTGTTGAAGCTGTGCGACATTCTTGTGGACGGCAGATATATCGAGCAACAGCGCGACCTGACACTGCGCTTTAGGGGAAGCCGCAATCAGCGCGTTATCGATATGAAAAAATATTTTGAGACAGGAGAAATAAAAAGCTATGAATAATCGAGAATTTACGCCTGATTTGAGTCATGAATATATACTGAAAAACAGAAAAAAGCTGTTGGAATTCGACCCTGATGCCGATTACGGCGTTTGGAAAGAGCAGGTTCGCGAAAGACTTGACGAGTTGTTGGGCGATATGCCGGAAAAGGTTGATTTGAAGCTCAACATCGAATGGGAAAAGCAAGAGGAAAGCTTCATTGAACGCCGCTTTACTTTCTATTCGGAGCGTGAAACACTGGTTCCGTGTCATTTGCTTATTCCGAAAACAGGCAAAGCACCTTACCCGGTGGTAATTTGCCTGCAGGGACACTCCAGCGGAATGCACATTTCACTCGGTCGCACAATGGTTAACGGCGACGAGGCGTTGATTGCCGACGGCGACCGCGATTTCGCGCTTCAGATTATTAAAGAGGGCTATGCGGCGCTGGTAATTGAGCAGCGCGGCTTCGGCGAACGCCGCACCGATAAGTTTCACGGCGCGGGCTACACCACCTGCGAGCATCCGGCGATGGTTGCGTTGCTTCTCGGAAGAACCATGGCAAGAGAGCGCGGCTGGGATATTTCGCGCGCGATTGACGCTATTGCCGATTTTAAAGAAATTGATATGAATAAAATAGCGCTGATGGGCAATTCCGGTGGCGGAACCGCAACCTATTACACCGCTTGCTTCGAGCCGCGCATAAAGGTTGTAATGCCGTCCTGTGCGGTATGCTCGTTTGAAACCTCCATCGGTGTTTTGCGTCATTGTGACTGTAACTATGTGCCGCGCATGGCAAAGTATTTTGATATGGGTGAGCTGGCTTGCCTTATTGCACCGCGTCCGCTGATTATGGTTGCCGGCAGAATCGACCACGGCTTCTTGTATCCCGGAGTGGAAAAGGTATACAAGGTTGTGCAGCAGATATATGAAAAAGAGGGCGCGCCCGATAATTGCTGCCTTATAACCGGCGAGGCGGGACATCGTTTTTACGCCGATTTGGCTTGGCCGGTATTCAGAAAGTATTTTGTGGGCGAATAATCAAAACGGATAATTGCCAAATTGCGGCGATTCTTCGCAATATTATTTTCTAAAAAGAGCGGTTCTTTCAATTGTGAAAGAACCGCTTGGTGCACCGATGCTGTCTATTTGCATTATGTATGCGATGATAGATATTTTTACCATTTACGGGACTATTTAATGGTGAAAGTGGCGTAAAATCCGTTTCTTACGCTTTGAAAGCAGATAAGCCATAAGCTCAATAAACTGTCGCTGCAATTTTACGAGGTAAACGGCGGCAAGATTACGATAGACGACGTGCCTACGACCGAGCTTACAAGAAAAGAGCTCCGCCATAATTTCGGCATGGTCTTGCAGGACACATGGCTGTTCGGCGGTACGGTTGCCGAAAATATTGCCTACGGCAAGCCCGACGCTACAATGGAAGAAATAAAAGCGGCGGCACAAGATTTTTTGAGCAATGATGATATTACTGAAAGGGTAAAACAATGATATCTATTGATTTTAGCGCGCCAAACGATATCAAGACCCAGATGCGCCTTGTCCGAAAGGTAAACAGTAGCTTCCCGGGACTTGAAACGGAAGAAGCACTGACCGAGCATCGTCAGACTGTGCTGGATTTTACGAGTAGACAGGGAGCAATATGCGCAAAGCAAGATGACGAGATTGTTGGCGCTCTCCTGTTTTCCAAAGGAAACAGTATGCTTCGCTTTCAGCCGAGGTGCGATAACGAAGTATTTATGCTTGTCAATGATTTTGGTGACGGTTTTGAATATTTGTCATAATTTATGGAAATACTATTTAGTTTAGGTACAAGCAAATGCACCGCCGTAGCGGTGCATTTGCGCTCATTGTATATCAATTTTAATGTCACCGGTTGCGGTTGTAATTTCGCATTTTCCATCTGATGTTGTTTTTGGAACGCTGATTCTGCCGGTAGAGGTTTCGGTGATAAATATCTTTTTGGAAAGTAATGTGCCGGTAACATCACCCGTACTTGTCTTGACAGAAATCTGCGCAGCGTCGCTATTTTCAAATTTCATATCACCTGTATCACTTTCAACAGAAAAGCTACCCGTTGCTACAACATTCTTTAAAGTTATAGTACCGGTATCGCTTTCTGACACAAAATCCGCACAAGAAACATTCGTCAATCTTACTGTACCCGTATCAGTTTCGATATCAATGTCATTTTTAGTGGTTACATTATTGACCGTGATTTCACCCGTTGTTGTAGTAAGGTTTACCCGACCTGCTGTAATGCTATCTATATTGATATCGCCGGTGCTTAATTCAACCTCAAGGACATTGGAAACAGATGCAAAGCAACCAACCTCCGATGTGTCACCGTCTATTTTGATTTTCTCAAAGGTAAAATCCTTGGGGA
>CAYWMF010000253.1:0-2747 GCA_964459175.1 uncultured Oscillospiraceae bacterium | reverse complement strand
GTCCGGGTCAAGGCTGAAGCAAACATAAATCGAAAGCACCGCCTCGTAAAAGCTTGTCGGCTTATTTTTCGGAACCCTCAACAGCGCCGACGATAATTTTTCCAAATTGGATTTATATTCGGCTTCTTGCACCGTTTTTGAAAATTCAAGAGCTTTTTCGGCGCATTTTTCGCTCCATGCTATAACGATTTTTGCAATGCTTTTGAGCTCGTTCAAAAATTCAATTTCCGTCGGAGAGGTGTGCACCTCAAGCGATTTTTCAATATCCGCGATTATTCCGTTCAAGCCGCCGCTCAAAACTCTGTTATAGTCGGCTGTGGCATGCTGCCATTCCATTGTTGAAAGATTGTCCACCGATTTCAGATAAAACAAGCTCATAATTTCATCTGTGGCTCTGTGTCCGCTTCTGACAAAAGCATCGCCGATAACGCTTCCGTCGAATTTGAAAAATCCGGTAAGGCATGAATATTTTGTAATTTTCGGTTCTTGATTTACTATATACTCGCAAATTCTTTTTGCCTGCATTTCACTTTCGGGCAAAAACAAATCTTCGCGGTCAAATTCCGTTTTTGTCGGATTTACATACATTTCACCGCTGAGAGTAAGCTCTGTAAGCTTTTCTATTCTTTCAACCATTTTAATCACCTTTTTTCGTTTTTGTTTATTATATCAAATTTGTTTTTTCAAGTAAATACAATATATATCTTTTTTGTATTTTTCATCACTTTTTTGTTGACGTACAAAGATTTTTGTGATATAATTTAAGCGGTGATGTAATGTTTGAAAACAAAAGCTTCAATATAAAAGAAATATCCTCGGTAGCCTTGATACGGCCGCAAAAAAATGAAAAAAATAAAATATATTACGGCAATATTGTGCCGAAGCATGAGCTGATTTACAAGCTTTCGGGCGAGGTTATAACACACTTCGGCAATAATGTATTCCGCATAAAGCCGGGCGCCGTATATATTATTCCAAAATGCAGCAATGCCGATTATCATATTGAACGAACCGTTCCGGGCGATTGCATAGATATATTTTTTGACACAGATATATCGCTGGGGCAAAGCCTGTTTTTGCTCGATTTCGACGAAAACAACAAGGTCTTGAATTTATTTCAAAAGGCTTACCGCCTCTGGCTGACAAAGCCCGACGGATATTATTTTAAATGTATGTCGGCGGTATATGAAATTTTGTACGAAATGCTCTTGAAAAGCGAGCAATATTCGCCCAAAAGCAAATACCAAATAATCGAACGCGGCGTTGAATATATCCGCAACAATTTATACACCGCCATTGATTACCATACGCCCTCGAAGATTTGCGGAATAAGCTACACCTATTTCAAAAAGCTTTTTATCGAAAAATTCGGCGTACCGCCGGTTCAGTATGTGAACAATCTGCGTCTTGAAAGAAGCAAAGAGCTGATTTTGACCAACAAATATTCAATAACCGAAATTGCCGAGCTTTGCGGCTATTCCGACGTAGCATACTTTTCAAAGCTCTTCAAAAAGCACACCAGCTTTCCTCCGACGCAATACCATATATGACATAAAAACAAAAAGCTGTCTCGAACGCTTTTATTGCATTCGAGGCAGCCTCTTCATTATTTTTATTATTTTTTATTTGCTTTATTTTTTTCGTTCCATTCAAGCGTTTTGGCAACGAACATATCGCAAACCGGCTTACTGAATCTATCCGGCAAAAGCGAAACGCAGGGATAGCCGCCCTCCAGCGAATACAGCAGCTCGACGTGGCTTGCAAAGTTTTCTTCCGCGGGCATGCCGGAATTTGTTCCGAGGTGGTCAAGGTTGAGTATCTTGTCGGGTGACGAGAAGCGGCAAACCTTGTAATGCTCCATTGTTATGGCGCGCCAACCGTCGGGCAAATCAAAGTTGACATCATTTATGCGCACGGTGTCGCAATAGCGGCTGGCGAAAATATCCGCAATGTGCGATTCAACCTCAATCGTGGGGTCAAGCTTTTTGATAATACCGTACATCATTTTGAGCAGCTCGATCATATCGCGCTTGTTGCCGTATGACATATCAAGCTTGAATTTCTTAAAGCCCATTTCAACATAATAGGTGAATACCTTGGTATAATAATCCTCCAATATCGGCGAGGGCTTCAAAAGCGTCAATCGGCGCTCCTGTTCACCGCCGGAGAAAAACTCGCCCAAAAGCTCGGGGTGTGCTTTTGCAAGCTTGCTGTTAGGGGTAACGGTAAACGGCGCAAACCACAAGCCGGGCGTAAAGCCGTCATCGACCATATCCTTGACAAGTCTTTCCATATGTGGGAACTTTTTGCGATCCGGCTCCCAATTGCCGTACATCATTTTGCCGTCGTCCGCCGTGCGGAAATCCCAGCCGTCATCAATAGTGAGCTTGCCCTTGGGCAGTCCCAGCTTATTAACACGGCGCATATAATCGTAAACAAAATCTTCGCACAAAACATCCTGCGACGGTACGCCCTTAGGTTGTGCCCAGCCGTGCTGTTCAACCCATGTGCAATATTCCAAGCCGCTCCAAAAATCCTGTACCTCGGTCTTTTTGTCTCCGATAATCAATTTGCTGTAATTATCCCACTCTGCGTATGGATTGCAACATTCGTTATAATAAAGTGTCTGCCCCGCTTCGCATGTAACGGTCAAGGTTCTGCGGCCGTCATATGCAAAGCTGCCTCCGCTCATATTCATAAAGCCGAAAAATTTGTCGCCTGCTATCACCACCTGCGAACCCGAGGTG
>CAYWMF010000252.1:0-2747 GCA_964459175.1 uncultured Oscillospiraceae bacterium | reverse complement strand
GCTTTCAATATTACTGCGGTTTACCGACTGCATCGAATCCAGCGTCAACACCTTTTGAGCCTTCGACTCGGTGTTCGAAATCACGGTTTCGGCGAGCTTGCCGTCCGAGCCGTCCACGGTGATAACATACGAAAGCTCAAGCTCGTCCAGCTTACCCGCCAGAAAAGCTATCGTTTCAAAGGATGCCTCACTGTCGGAGGAACAGCCGTCAAACGCGGCATAATACCCGATTTCAAAATCATTCAGCAAATAACGGAAAGGAAAACGATCGGCGAAAATCAGTGTTTTTTTGCCCGAATTTTCGATACCGACATTAAGCTTTGCCGTAAGCGCATCCAGCTTGTCCGTATAATCTGCAAGCCTTTCGTTATAGTAATCCGCATTTTCGTTGTCTATGGCAATAATATTTTCGGTTATCGTGCGGCAAATTGACTTTGCGTTTCCGATTGACAGCCAAACGTGCTCGTCGATTTCCGACGAATGGTCATGCTCATGTTCCGAGGTACATATATGACCGTCAAGCCCCAGCTGTCTTCCCTCGCCTATCACCTCGATAAGCTTTATATGCTTCGGTTTTGTGCCGCTCAAGGCATTCAGCGCGTCGTCCAGCCACCTTTCGGAGGTCGCTCCGACCGAAATCACAAGCCGGCTGTTGCTTATTTTAACAATATCGTCCACCGAGGGCTGGAAGCTGTGCATATCCACACCTTTATCGTTAAGCAGCGTTATATCAAAGCCCTGTGCTTTATCGCCGACAATTTCTTTAACCCAGTCATATTGCGGAAAAGCGGTGCAAACAATTGACGGCTTGGTGTCTTTGTCGATTTTTTCACCGCCGCAAGCCGCGAGCATCAAAACAACCGCCGTTATACTCAAAATCAGCGTTATATTTTTAATTATCCTTTTCATGACCGCCTCCGTTACAATCGCCGCATACACCGTACAGCACGGTTTTTTCTCTGCTTATTTCGAATCCGTCCTGCCGTGAAACGGCGTTCATAAGAGCCGCCGCCGTACTATGCGTCATATGAAAGGTTTTCCCGCATTTTACACAGCTCATATGTATGCAATTACGGCATTTTTCGGACACAAGGCATTGATAAAAGCTCTCGCGGCTGCCCTCCTGTACCGTGCGGCTGATATAGCCGTCCTGCTCAAGCTTTGAAAGATTGCGATAAATGGCGCTTATGCTGATATTCGTATTTTTCAAAAGCTGTGCAACCTGCTTTGCGGAGAATTTTTTATCGGGATTATCACTGAAAAACGAAATCAGCTCCCGCCTTTGCTCGGTCATATATTCACTCATGCTTGCCTCCAAAAACGAAAATCTTTTTTATCAAAATTACAGACTTATCCGTCTGCAATTTGCGACTCATTCGCAAATTATATTACCACAAAAACGGTGCGGCGTCAATGTATAAAATGTTAATTTTGTAAGATAACAAAAAAATCAGATGCCATTTGCATTGTGCATGGCATCTGATTTTTTTAATATTATTTATAGTCGCCCAAAAAGTCTTTATTTATCTCGAAAAGCTCGTCGCACATGTTCTTTATTTCATCAAGTGAGCAAACCGCCGACGACAGCGGATCCATGTAAACCGCTCTATACACCATTTCCTTTGATTTTTGCATTGCCGCCTCAACCGCAAGCGACTCCACACGCGCCGTTGTATTCACCAATATTGCAAGATGCTCGGGAAGCGGTCCGGCAATAGTGGTCTTGAAGCCCATTCTGTCGGCAACCACCGGTACTTCGACACAAGCATCAGACGGAAGATTCGGAATCGAGCCGTTATTTATGACGTTGCCGTTGAATACAAACGGCTTACCGTCACCCATACGTGCATTAAAAATATCAGCAGCATACTCGCGGCTTTTTTCTTTTTTGAATTCCTGATTAAACCAGTCGTCATATTGCTTTTGCGGATTTAGGCTTCTTTCTCGTCTCGAATTAAGTGAAAGCGCATACTCGCCCGGATTCCAATTAGTGCCGTGTGTACAATATTTTTCGATAAGCTCAGGGCGCTTACGGAACCATTGATTGTATTCCGAATTATGACCGCTGGATTCCGTCACATAATAGCCCAGCTTCAAAAGCATTTCGTTTCTTACTTGCTCTTTGTTAAAATATTCCGGGTTTTCGACAAGCTTTTTAAGCTTTGGATAAAGGTCTTCGCCTTTGTGCTCAAGGACAGTATAGAACGCCTGGTGATTTACGCCCATGCACTTATAGACTATTTCGTCATTCGGAACGCCAAGCCACTCGGCAAGCATTGCTATTGTGCCCTGTACGCTGTGGCAAAGTCCGGTAACCTCGACGTTAGTGTATCTTTGCATGGCAGTGCACAGCATCGACATCGGATTGGTATAATTCAAAAATACCGCATGCGGGCAATATTTTTCAATATCCGCGCATATATCAAGCATCAGCGGTATATTTCTGAGCGCTCTGAAAATTCCGGAAACGCTTCTTGTATCGCCGATATTTATATCAACCCCGTACTTTTTGGGAATTATTATATCGTACTGCCAAATATCTATATCGCCGTTAAACACCGTGCAAAGAACACCGTCGGCTCCCCTCAAGGCTTCGGCGCGGTCTTGAGTCGCAGTGACTTTACATCCGCGGCAATCCATATTTTCCACAATTTTTTCAACCACTCTTTTGATATTGGCAAGATTGTCGGCGTTAATATCCATAAGTGCAAATTCACACTCCGCAAACGCCGGAAAGGTAAGAAGAT